>JBDUCP010000065.1:0-8745 GCA_040003405.1 Verrucomicrobiota bacterium | reverse complement strand
TTCGCCGCATGAGCACGGCTTGCATTTCCTTGGCCGCCTTGAATTCGAAATTCTCCCGCAGATCACCGTAAGAACGCGCCACGCCGATCTCCTTGCTATTCTCCGGGATTTTCTTCTTCACCAAATCTTCGTATTCGTTTTTGCGCTTCTGCAAACTGCTCCAGGAAACGACGAGCGATTCGATCTTCGCTTCCTTCTGCTCGCCGGTGATGACGCTTTCCAGGTCGGGATAAAGCTTGATGATGCGCGCGAGCAGCGAGCGCTTCGTCAGCTCGTCGAAGACCGGGGTCAACATCAGCCGGCGCATGGCATCGCGCGCGACGGAAGCGTCGGAGCCCTCAAACATGTCGGGGATCAATTCGCGATCGTCGAGCACGAGATCGCGCAGCTTACTGCCACGGCTGTTCTCGTTATGCAGGTCGCGTTCCAGCGCCGACAGGATGGCGCCGAGCAGGTCGGGCGTGATCAGATCGCGCCACTCACCGGTGCGTTCCTTACAGAGCCAGAAAAGTGTTTCGCTCGTGACCGAATGTTCGCGGATGCCACGTTGCAGAAAGGCGCGCAGCTCGGCCTGCTGTCCCGCTTCCACAAAAACGCGCGGCAATTGCAGAACCGCGCGCGCGTGATTGCTCTGCATCAATTGCAGGCCGCGCGCCGTCCAGGACGGCCCCAGCGCCGCCGGCAGAACGTGCAAGGCGCGCCGCTCTTTGCCGGATGGAAGTTTCGGGAAAATATTGAGCAGCCGCGCTTCCTCGTCCGCGATTAAGCGATGCAAGGTCAGGTCGGGCGCTGTTGTTTTGAGTTGCGGACAGCGTTCTAGCAAATCGTCCCGCGCCATGACCAACTCGAAAACGAACGCCGGATTGAGCCGCTGATTGCGCGCCGCCGCTTCTTCGATGGCGTTAACGATCGGCTGCAACTGCGTCTCAGGTTTTTCGAATTCGTTGTGAAACTTGATGATCTGATCCAGCGCCGCCGACTGCTCCTTCGTCTGGCGCGCTTGATTGAAAAAGGTGATCAACTCATCCGCGCGCGAAACTTTCTCGCCGCGCAACTGGATCGGCTCGCTCTTCTTTGTCGGGATAAGGAAGTGACCTTCCTTGTTCAGCAGTTTTTTCGTCGCGTCCCACCATTTTTTCCATTCCGGCTCGCTGAAAATATCGCCGAGCATCAGCTGGCTGATTTGCGTGACCGTGGCTGAGCCACCAAGACTTTCGAGCAGGTTGCGCATGAGCGCGGTCGGATCTTTTTTTACCATCTCCTTCACCGCCTTGAGATCGTTTGCTTTCTTGGCGAGAAAATGTTCGGGCGGGATGACGACTAAATTGTCGGCCGCATAACTCAACTGCATCGGGTGCGCCTTTTTCCCGGGAAAATCGATGACGATTTGATTGAGGAGAAGGTTCCATTCCTTCACCCGACCGAAGCCCCAACTCTTGTGCAGACAATAAGTGCCGGTCTTGAGTTTTTCCAGTTGATCGCCGGCGCGGGCGGTGAGTTTTCCTGATTCGACGAGCTTCTCCAATTCTACATCCATGCGAAGTGTTTAAACTACGGAGAACGTTATTCTTGGCGAGAGAAAACTCGACTGAGCGCGTTTGCCATTGCCGCGCGACCCCGCGCATGGAAGCTACGCGCTGTGCCTGCCGCCGACTCCACCAGCATCTGGTTCTGGATCGCCTTTCACGTCGGCGTCTTCATTGCGCTGGCGGTGGACCTCGTCAGTTTCAAGCGGCGCGATCGCGCATTGAGCATGACGGCGGCGACGCGACGCAGCCTGCTTTGGGTGGTCGTTTCCCTCGCTTTCAACGTGCTCGTCTGGAAATGGAAGGGCGCCGAGACCGGTCTCGATTTCCTGACCGGGTACCTCATCGAGTACTCGCTCAGCGTCGATAATATTTTCGTTTTCGTTTTGATCTTTACCTACTTTCGCGTTCCGCCAAGCTCGCAGCACCGAGTGTTGGTGTGGGGAATTCTCGGCGCGCTCGTTATGCGCGGCGTCATGATCTGGCTCGGCGTCGCGCTCGTCGAACGTTTTCATTTCGTCCTCTACATCTTCGGTGCCTTCCTCCTCCTCACCGGCCTGCGCATGCTCTTCGGCGGAGAAAAGGAGGTCGATTTTGAGGCGGGCTTCTTCATGAAACTTTGCCGGCGCACGCTGCCGCTTACGCCCGAATTTCATGGAGACCGCTTCGCCGTACGAATTGGAGGGCGCCTCATGTTCACGACGTTGCTGCTGGTGTTGCTCCTGATTGACGTGATGGATCTGGTCTTCGCCGTCGATTCCATTCCCGCCGTCTTCGCCATCACGACCGATCGATTCATTGTTTACACCTCAAACGTCTGCGCCATTCTGGGATTACGATCGCTCTACTTTCTTCTGGCTGGCCTGGTCGATCGTTTCATTTATTTGAAGAGCGGTCTCGCGCTCATCCTCGGTTTTGTCGGAACGAAAATGATCGTGGCTCATTACTTGCCGATTCCAAACTGGCTCTCGCTGGTGATCATCGTGGTGGTGCTCGCCGTCACCATCACGGCCTCGATGCTGGCGACCCGCAAAATTGAGAGATTGCATTGATTCGTGAAAATCACTTAACTGCATCGCGTATGAAGAAACTGCTCGCGGCTGCGTTAATCTTTGGCTTCGCCATTTCCGCTTGGGCTGACATTCAGGACCCGCCTTCCAATGATTACGGTCCCACGCGCAAGCTCGGTCGCGGCATTTCCAATCTGGTCTTCGGCGTCTCGGAATTTCCGACCACCATCGGCAAGATCAATCAGGACGAAGGAAATTCGGCGGCCTACGGTTACGGCGTCGTGCGCGGACTCGGTCGCAGTTACATGCGCATCCACGCGGGGATTTTCGAGATTCTCACTTTTCCTTTTCCGACCTACCGCGGCACCTACTATCCGATTCTTCCGCCTCACATTCCTTACATCCATGCCGGCTATCAGGAGTTCCCGCCGGAGTTAGGGAATGAATCGAAATATCCCTACGTCCGACAGTACTAAGCGAAGGGATGGCGTGCAGAACGCCGAGTTGATCATCCACGACGACGCCTTTGGCGGCAAAGGCGTCGCGCGCCTCGAAGGCAAAGCCGTCTTCGTTCCTTTCACGATCGCAGGCGAACGCGTCCGTGCCGCGATCACGCGCGAGAAAAAGCAATTCGCCGAAGCCGAACTCGTCGATGTGCTCGAATCATCAGCTAATCGCGTCACGCCAGCCTGCCCCTATTTTGGGCGATGCGGCGGATGCAGTTACCAGCACATCAGCTACGAACATCAACTCGCGATCAAGGAACGACAGGTGCGCGATGTTTTGCAGCGCATCGGAAAATTCACAGACGTGCCGATGCGGAAAATCATCCCCTCGCCACTTCCATATGGCTATCGCAATCGCATTACTGTTCACGCGCAGGACAACGTCGTCGGTTTCTATCGGCGCGACGTCCATGAGTTGATCGACATCACGCGCTGCCCGATCGCGCGCGACGAAGTCAATCACGCGCTGGCGGAGCTGCGCGCGCAGCGTGTGCGCGACGGACATTACACATTGCGCGCACACTCTGGCCCGCGCGTCTTCGCCCAAACGAACGATGCCGTCGCAGAAGCGCTGGCCGTTCTCATCGCCAATATTTTTTCCGACACCGAAACTTTATTGATCGATGCCTATTGTGGCGCGGGATTTTTTTCGAAAAGCCTAACGAAACGTTTCCAGCGCATCGTCGGGCTCGATTGGGACCGCTTCGCCATCGCCAGCGCGCAAAAGAACGCTGCACCTAACGAGACCTACATCGCGGGCGACGTCGGCACGGAGTTGCGTTCCCTTCTGGGACAAAACGATAGCGCTTCGACCGCCCTCATCGTCGATCCTCCCGCGACCGGCCTCTCTGCGGAAGTGCGTCGCGGGATAACCGCCGCGCCGCCGCGAACCATGATTTACGTCTCCTGCAATCCGCCAACACTCGCGCGCGATCTAAAAGAATTGCGCGAATCTTTTACGATCGAGTCGGTGACCCCGCTCGACATGTTCCCGCAGACGGCCGAAATCGAAGTCGCCGTGCATTTGAAAAATGTAACCGCGTGAGCGATGACGCATCGAACCCGGTCCGGCCGCCGCGCCGGCCCCGTTATCGCGGCAAAAATCCGCGACATTTCGAGGAGAAATATAAGGAGCGCGACCCGCAGCGCTACGGCGAAACGATCGCGAAAGTTCTCGCCTCTGGCAAAACACCCGCCGGCACACATCGCCCGATTATGGTGGCGGAGATTTTGGAAATCCTCGCCCCACAACCCGGACAGATCGCGGTCGATTGCACGCTCGGCTACGGCGGACACGCACAGGAAATCCTGCCCCGACTTCAGCCTGGCGGGCGACTGCTCGGCCTCGATGCCGATCCCATCGAACTGCCCCGAACCGACGCGCGCCTCCGGTCGTTAGGCTACAACGCGGAAACATTCACGACCCATCGCACTAACTTCGCCGGTCTGCCGCAGATTCTGGCGCGAGCGGGATTATCCGGCGCCGATCTCATCCTGGCCGACCTCGGCGTTTCCTCCATGCAAATCGACGATCCGGCGCGCGGCTTTTCCATGAAGCACGACGGCCCTCTCGATATGCGCATGAACCCGGCGCGCGGACAGTCAGCCGCTGTTTTCTTGCGCAGCCTCGATGCGGCGAAGCTAACTCGTTTGCTCGAAGAAAATGCGGACGAACCGCATGCCGAACTTTTGGGCGCCGCGCTGGCGGGAAAATTTTTGGAGACAACGCGGTCATTAGCTTCCACGGTGCGCACAGCGTTACCGCGCTTGCCAGACGATGCCGTGGATCTTTCCGTGCGCCGGGTCTTCCAGTCATTGCGCGTCGCCGTAAACGACGAGTTTTCCGCGCTCGATACTTTCTTGCGTCAATTGCCTTCCTGCTTAAATCCCGGCGGACGCGTGGCCATCCTCACCTTCCATTCAGGCGAAGATCGCCGCGTTAAGAAATCTTTTGCGGAGGGGCAGCGCGCCAACCTCTATTGTGACATCTCTGACGAAGTCATCCGTCCAAGCGCGACCGAGCGCAACGCTAACCCTCGCTCGGTGTCGGCTAAACTTCGTTGGGCACGAGCTTGCCGTCGTTAGGCCAGTTTAACCTAACGAGAGCACTGCTTGTTTTTGCCATTCTCAACGCGTTCGATCCGGTTAATAGTTGCGTGATGAGAAATGACTCCTCGATGAAGGGGCCGATCAGCTGGCCGCTCCTTGTCGGTATGGCGGGCGCAATCGTGACCGGGGTCTTGCTCGACCGGTGGCTGCTAAGCGCGACATCGCGGCACGAAGTCGCGTCATCGGTTGCGCTGACGCAAGAGCGTGCGCCCTTGTCCATGGCAGCCGCGCCGAATGCGAGTGATGCTTCGCCAGCGGAAGAAACGCGGCCATCAACCGAAAGCGCGGGCCAAACGCCAAAATCGCTCGAAGCGATTTTGGCGGTGCGCGATCCGCGGCAGCGCACGCGGGATTTGCTGGCTTTCGTCACCGCGCTGGAGCCGCGGGAATTTGCCGATGCCTTGAAACGCATCCGGCAAATGACCAGTAGCAACGAACGCGAGCTCGCCTCACGCCTTCTCGTGACGCAATGGGTGCAGACCGACCCCGATGGCGCGATGCAGTTCGCGGCGGCGAACCGCAATTTTGCCTACCTCGCTGAGGATGTTTTTCAACAGCGCGCGATGACCGATTTTCAATCTGCCTTGAGCAGCGCGCGGGAGATTGCGGGCGTTGATTTACGCTATCGGGCCTTGCGCGGAGTGCTGAGTTTCAAAGCGGAGAGCGATCCGGTGGGGGCGATTCAACTCGCGCAGACGCTGGGCGAATTTCGCGGCAATGAGCCGCTGACGAACGCGCTTTACCGGCAATGGGCGGCCACTGACCCGAAAGCTGCGGCCGCGTATGCATCGCAACAAGGCGTGAGTGGTGAGGAATGGCGTTCACCTGTTTTTCAAGTGGTCAATGCGTGGGCCAACCAAGATCCGGCGGCGGCGGCGGGCTGGTCCTTGTCGCTGCCGGATCCCGAAGCACGAGCCCGTTCCCTCACCCAGGTAATGCGCGATTGGGGTCGCCAGGATCCGACCGCAAGCGCGAGTTGGCTTAACAGTATGCCGCCTGGCGCGACGCGCGATGCAGCCGTGGCCGGGCTGGCACAGTCAATCGTTTCGGCCGATCCGCAAACGGCCTTGCGTTGGATCGCCACCATCAGTGACGAGACGACGCGACAGCGCGCGCTGCGCACCGCGGGGCGCGTGGTGATGATGCGTGATCCCCAGAACGGCGCAGCCCTTTTGCAGGGAGCTGGCATGCCCGCCGCGCAAGTCGAGCAATTGCAGCATCCGCGCCGGCCCTGATCGGTTTTCAAAAGCGGGCGGACCGGAAACGGTGTAGGAGTAAGGATGTCCGATCCACGAAACGTTGCGCACGATAAGAAAGTTAAGCAGGAAAAAGAACATAAGGAACCGGAGGCGGTAGCCGAGCCAAAAGCGGTCGCTGCCGGGACCACGCCCACAGCGGCGGAGCCGGCGAAAGAAGAGCAAGCGCCCAGTGAACTAGAGAAGTCAGTCGCCGTGCTCTCGAAGTTGAAGGAGATGGAGTTTCATTCGCGCGCTAATATCGAGACGCTGGCGGGATTGATCCTGACGATTGAGGACGAACTGAAACAAAAAGAGTTTTCGGATCCAATCGGTGCGCTTTACTCCGCCCAGGATGGTTTTCACAACCAGATCGCGGCGTTGATCGAGAGCTACGGCGCGAAGTGCGAAAGCTTGAGACCCGCGACGTAGCCGGAGTCGGCGGCAATCCCACCACTCAGAACGCGGATGAGCCGGGACTTCGAGGAATTGGATTACCGCGAAACGCCGCTCGGAGCGCTGAGCCTGCGGCGGCGGCGCATGCTCTCGTTAGGCGGGATCGAGATTTACGAGGTGAAGCTGGGCGACGCGTTCCTGATGTCGAGCTTGTTCCATGCAGTGGAGGAGGCGCTGGCCCATCTCGGCCTGGCAGAATTAGAAGTCGCGCCGTGGGACGTGGTCGTCGGCGGACTCGGGCTCGGCTACACCGCAGCGGCAGCTCTCGAACATCGCGAAGTCGCGTCGCTTTTGATCGTGGACGCTTTGCCACCGGTGATCGAATGGCATCAACGCGGCTTGGTTCCTTTGGGTCCGACGCTTACGAGTGATGCTCGTTGCCGCATGCTGGCGGCGGATTTTTTCGCGCGCGCGCGTTCGGCGGAAGGGTTCGATCCGGAGCACCCTGGCCGGCAATTTCACGCCGTGTTGTTGGATATCGACCATTCACCGCGCGACCTGCTGCATCCGGATAACGCGACATTTTATCAGACGGAAGGATTACGCACCCTTGCCGCGCAATTGCATCCCGGCGGCATCTTCGCGCTGTGGTCGGATGAACCTCCGGAGGAAGATTTCCTTAGCCTGCTCGACACCGCATTCGCCAGCGCGCGCGCCCATATCGTCACCTTCCCAAACCCGCTGCTGGACGCTCCATCAGCCAGTACCGTGTATGTCGCGACCAAAAGAAAAGCCGCTCCGGAAAATCCAGAGCGGCTTTCAACTGAAACCAGTCGTTAGGCTTAGTCTAGCGTCCGAGGTGGCCCACCAACGGGGCGTTGAGCACGCCGCGCATTTTTCTTTACCTACTATCCTGTGCGTCTAGCATCCGCCTGCATGCGACCTGCTCAATCCATCGCCCTCATCGCGCTCGTACTACTTCTCTCTGCCGCATCCGCCCCGGCCTTCGAGATCGGGCAGATCGATAATTTCCAGGACGGCACCCTCCAATCCTGGAACAACGGAGAAGGGTCGAGCGCCCCACCCGTCCTCAACATCGACACCGGCGGCCCAGCCGGCGCGGGCGACCACTTCCTGCAACTGACGGCGGATGGCAACGGCGCCGGCAACCGGCTCACCGTGTTCAACCGCGCTCAATGGATCGGAGATTATATTGGCGCTGGTTTAACCGCGATCGAGTTGGACCTCAGGAATCAGGGGAGCGTGACGCTGCACATTCGGTTGGCTTTCAAAGACCTGGGCGGCCCTAACGCTCCCGGTTATCTCACGGCCGCGTCATTTACCCTGCTGCCCGGCAGTGGCTGGCAACACGCGGTCTTTCTTGTTAATCCGGGGAGCATGCTCGCCCGCGGCGGTCCGACTCCTTTCAATGTGTTTTTCGCTGGCGCCTTTGGGGAGTTCCGCATCATCAACGAACTTGGCACCAATAATCTCAACGGCGACATTGTCGTCGGCCAGCTGGGCGTCGATAACATTCACGCCATCCCCGAGCCGACGGTGGCTTCGCTTACTGCTGCCGGAATGCTCGCCGTCATCGCCCTCCGCGGCCGAAAGCGGGACTAGGCGCTGGCGGTACAGATTTATCGAGCAACGCTCAGAGTTTTTCGCTAAAGCGTAGCGAATGGTGGAATACAAACCGACCTCGCGCCGACCGATCGCGCAGACGTTTCGCCAGACGGCGGATGCCGCGACGCGGTTATGCGTTCGGTCCGGAATTCAGGCCGACACAATTTCCTATTCGTCGATGGTGTCGGCACTCGCGGCCGCGCTCTGTTTTTGGAAATCCAGCGATTACGCGTGGCTATTGATTGTCGCGCCGCTGTTTTGTTTATTCCGGCTTTGGCTCAACATGCTCGATGGCATGGTGGCAATCGCCGCCGGACAGGCAAGCACGCGCGGGGAG
>JBDUCP010000064.1:0-8784 GCA_040003405.1 Verrucomicrobiota bacterium | reverse complement strand
AAACCAACTGCACGGAACGTTGCATCGACGTGGCGCAGGTGAACATCGATTGAGCAAAGGTCGTCAATTTGAGAAGGGGAAAGTCGCGCGGTAATATCCGCCTCCCCCTTCGCGTTTTCGGCGAAAGATTTGCCACCTTTCCATGTCCGCATGGCCGCGCGCTGCACTGCTTCATAGGCGCTCTTGCGGTCCGCGCCGGCGCGCGTCAAGGCGAGCAAAACTGACTGGCTGCAATAGAGACCTTTCGTTAGGTCAAGATTTTCCTGCATTCGTTTCGGGTAAACCTGCAAGCCGTCCACCAGTTCGCGCAGCTTCGTCAGCATGTAGTCGAGCAGGATGGAAGAGTCTGGCAGGATAATTCTCTCGGCGCTGGAATGGCTGATGTCTCGTTCGTGCCAAAGCGCGACGTTTTCCAAGGCGACAATGGCATTTCCGCGCAGGACGCGCGCCAGGCCGCTGAGCCGCTCGCCGGTGATCGGATTACGCTTGTGCGGCATGGCTGAACTGCCTTTCTGCCCCTCGGCGAAAAACTCTTCCACCTCGAGAACTTCGGTGCGCTGGAGGTGACGAAACTCCGTGGCCCAGCGGTCAATGCTCGACGCAATAAGCGCCAGGGTCGTGCAAAACTCAGCATGGCGGTCGCGCTGGATAATCTGCGTGGAGATCGCCGCAGCTTTGAGCCCCAGCTTTTCACAAACCGCGCGCTCGATCGCGGGATCGAGGTGCGCGTGAGTGCCGACGGCCCCGCTGAGTTTGCCTACACGAATTCGTTCTCTGGTCTGCGCGAGTCGTTCTTCAGCGCGGCCAAACTCTTCATACATTAATGCGAGCTTGAGACCGAACGTAATCGGTTCCGCGTGAATGCCGTGACTTCGGCCGATCATGGGCGTCATCTTGAAGCGTCGCGCTTGGGCAGCCACCGTCTTTCGAAGTTCAACCAGGTCCTGCACCAGAATGTCGGCAGCGGCCGTTAACTGAACGGCCAGCGTCGTGTCAAGGATATCGGAAGACGTCAGCCCTTGATGGATCCAGCGCGCCGCCGGTCCGACCGATGCCGCCACATTCTCCAAAAATGCAATGACATCATGGTTAGTGCGCTTTTCGATCTCCGCGATTTCGGCAATCGAAAAGCGCGCGCGACTTCGGATCTCGACCGCGTCCTTTTGTGGAATCTGGCCCAGATCGGCCATCGCTTCGCAGGCGAGCGTCTCGATCTCCAGCCAAATCTCGAATTTGCGCTGCTCGGACCAGATCTCGCGCATCTGAGGCCGGGAGTAGCGATCAATCACGCGGAAGGATAAAAGCGCGGACGGAAACCGGAAAGTGTTTTTACACAAAAAAACGTCGCTGGACGAATGAACGCGCAGCGACGCTTTTGAAAAAAGTCAGGAAAATAAAATTAGCACACGCGAGCGCGTGTGAAGCGTCCGTTGCTCTGCACCCGCACTTGGCCACTGGCCAATAGATTGGCCACCGCAGCAACCGTTTCCTTGGTGTTCTTCGTACAGGAACTCACTGCCATAATCAGGTCACCAAGAGAGAGTTTAGGACGCGACTTGAGAATTTGGTTGGTCGTCTTCATAGAGTAGCTTCAAATATTAGCAATACCGATGCCAATGCGTCCAAGAACATTGCTCCCTATGAAAATGGGTATGTCCGTGTCGACGAAGGGGTCCTGATGATGACGCTATTGTGACATTACTGTCACGATCGTGAACACGATCTGTCACACGTCCGCGGCTTCCGCACTCCGCGACGTCAGGCGCATAACCAGCAAATACAGGCCCGCGAAACAAACCGACAGCAGGACGATCCAATGCGATTGCGACTTGATCACGCGAATCATCCCGTCCGGATCCGACAACAAATTTGGCTCCAGCCGAAAGGCTTGCGCGCCGAGGTAGGTAAGCACGCCGCACCAAAGCGCGGAGCCGGCAATTGTCACCACGCTGAAGCTCCAAAAATTCATGCGTACGATTCCCGCTGGAATCGAGATCAAATGCCGGATAACCGGAAGCAATCGCGCAAAGAAAACTCCACCCGCTTCGTACCGAGCAAGCCACATTTCGGCGCGTGCCAATTTTTCAGGCCCGAGCAAAAAGAAACGACCGAACCGGGTAATGATGGGACGTCCCACCGCGCGCGCGATCCAATACGTCACAGCAGAGCCGAGATAAGAGCCGACAGTCCCCGCGACGATTACGCCGACGTAGCTAAGATCTCCACGAGCAGCGAGAAATGCCGCTGGCGGAATCACGATTTCGCTGGGCACCGGAAAGATCGAGCTTTCCATTGCCATTAATAGAATTATTCCAAAGTAACCCCAGTGCAGGACCCAGCCGGACCAAATTTCTAGAAGATGATGCATATTGTCATTCCGCGCGGAGTCGAGGAATCTCTCTATAGCGCGGCGCGTTAGTTCAATCTGAAATCGGCAATCTGCAATCTAAAATTCCCATGTCGATCTATCGCCGCGTCCTTTATTACTATCGTCCGTTTCTCGGGCAGACTGTAACCGGTCTTGCGCTTTCGCTTTGCGGTATCGCGCTGAATCTGCTCAAACCCTGGCCTTTCAAAATCATCGTCGATGACATCCTCGCACATAATCCCTATGCGCGTTTCGGGTCCTCGCCCTCGCTCCTCCCGCTGCTTTGTCTGGCGCTGATCGGCGTCCAACTTCTCTGGGGACTGCTCAATCTGGCCAGCAACTATCTTTTCGTAAAAGTCGGCCTTCAGGCGCTGCTGAAATTGCGCACCGATCTTTACGCTTACCTGCAATCGCTCTCGCTCAAATATCATGACGCGCGACGCTCAAGCGATTCGAGTTTCCGCGTCGCCTACGATTCGCAATCGATCCAGACGATTTATAATAAGGGGTTCACCAACATTTTCGGTTCGCTCATCATGTTGATCGGCACCTTTCTCGTGATGGTGCGAATCGATTGGCAGTTGGCCTCACTTTCATTGGCCGTCGTGCCCGCAATCGTCGCCGCTATTTATTTTTTCGCGCATCGCATTCGTCGTGAATCGACCTCGATTCAAGAGCAAGAGAGCGCCTTACTCGCCCAGGCACAGGAAGGTCTAAGCTCCATCCGTATGGTGCACGCGTTCGGTCGGGAAGAATGGGAAGTGAATCAGTTCCACTTGCAGGCGCGGCAAAGCCTGCACGCGAACCTGCGCCTCACGCTCACCAATGTGAACAGCGCGCTCGTCATCAGCACACTCATGGTCATCGGCACGGCGGCGATGTATTACCTCGGGACGCTGCACGTGCTCGCCGGCACGCTCACGCTCGGCTCGCTGCTCGTCTTCAGTGCGTATCTATTAATGCTCTACCAGCCACTCGAATCGCTCACCTACACCGCGTGGGCCATGGAGGGCGCCACAGCCGGTGCGCGGCGCTGCTTCGAGGTCCTCGATCGCGAAGACGACGTGATGGACGCGCCCGATGCAGTTAAGATTTCGGAAACGTCTGGCGCGATTCAGTTTCAAAATGTGCGCTTCGGCTATGCCGTCGATCAGCCCGTTTTGCGCGGCATCGATCTAACGATCTCGCCTAACGAGATCGTCGCACTGGTCGGAGGCACGGGCGCTGGCAAAAGCACGCTCTTAAGTCTCGTCCCGCGTTTCTACGATCCTGATGACGGCGCCGTCACACTCGACGGTCACGATCTACGCGCCGTCACAAAAAAATCTTTGCGCGCTAAGATTGCGATCGTCTTGCAGGACACTCTTCTTTTTTCCACAACCATTCGCGAGAACATCGCGTATGGCCGGCCCGATGCGACGGAAGATGAAATTCGCGAAGCCGCCCGACGCGCCCAAGCAGATGATTTTATCAGCCGCATGTCCGACGGCTACGACAGTCCGGTCGGCGAACGCGGTGGACATCTCAGCGTGGGCCAACGGCAACGCATCGGCATCGCCCGCGCATTTCTTAAAGACGCACCCATCCTCCTGCTTGATGAACCCACTTCCGCCCTTGATCCCACGACCGAGGCCGCCATCATGGAGACGATCTCGGAACTGATGCATGGCCGCACCACGCTTATCGTGACGCATCGGCTCGCCACCATTCACGGCGTGAACCGCATTGTTGTTTTACAAAATGGACAGATCGTCGAACAAGGGACCGGCGCCGAGTTGCTCGCGCACGGCGGTGTCTATGCGACGCTCTATGCTGCCGGAAATTATCCGACACGATGAGTAACGTTGACAGCCAGCGCCGAGTCGAAGGCGATTGGTGGGCGCACCCCATCCCGCCGAACGTGCGATTTGGCGAAGGATTCTATTGCGAGACCGCGCAGATTTTTCGGCATCTGCGATCGAAAGCGCCAGACGCCGTCGTGCTGGGCGATCACGTCTCCTGTTACGCCGGCTGCTCCTTCGCCATCGGCGCTAAAGGAAAATGCACCGTCGGCGACTTCACCCTCATGAATGGCGCGCTCGTCATGGCGGAAGAGCGCATCGAGATCGGCTCGCACTGTTTGATCTCGTGGAACGTCGGCATCGCCGACTCCGATTTCCATCCGCTCGAGCCCGCGCAACGCATCATCGACGCGCACGCCCTCGCGCCATTTTTCAAGGATCGCCCGCCGCGACCGAAACTGCGCACCGCGCCCGTCATCATCAGCGACAACGTCTGGATCGGGATGAATGCGGTAATTTTGAAGGGCGTAACGATTGGCGAAAACTCCGTCGTGGCAGCGGGCGCGGTGGTCACAAAATCCGTGCCGGCGAATACGGTCGTCGCCGGAAATCCAGCCGTGGTCGTTAAACAATTCGGTGATCCCACGTGAGTTCTGCACTTTCCAGAAACGTCCAACGTCCAACGTTCAACGCTCAACGTTCAATTCAGACTCGGTTGTGCGCGTCTCTTTCTGGAGTTGGACGTTGGACGTTTTCCCCTTCTTCTCCGCGATGAAACGCAAGCGCATCATCGTCATGGGCTTCATGGGGTCGATGCCGATTGCGGGCGTCATTTGGCAGCATATTCATTACATCGTCGGCTTCCAACGCCTTGGGCACGACGTCTTCTACATCGAAGATTCCGCGCGGCTTCCCTACAACCCCGACACCTTCGAGATCAACAACGAATTCGATTACGCCGCGCGCATGCTCGGGCATCTGGCCGATGAGTTTAATTTTAAAGCGCGCTGGAGTTTCTGCGCGCGTTACCTGCCGGACCATCCCACCGCCGGACTTCCGCTAAAAAAAATCCGCCAGCTCTATCGCGACGCGGACGCGATCGTGAACGTTTGCGGCACGCAGGAATTCAACGACGACCTGCTCGCCAGCAATCGCATTCTTTACGTCGAAAGCGATCCCGGCGTGGAGCAGATCAAAGTCGATCAAGGAATCAAATCGACCATCAAATATCTGCGCCGGCATCACGCGCTTTTCACCTTCGGCGAAAATGTCGGCACGAAATCGTTCCCCGTCCCAACGCACAAGCTGAAATGGTTTCCGACGCGCCAGCCCGTCGTCACCGATCTCTGGAAAACGAATCGCCCTCCCCTGCCCGCCGCCGTTTTCACCTCCGTCGCCAACTGGTCCACCAGCGGATTGAAAGACATCGCGTGGCGCGGCGAAAAATATCTCTGGAGCAAATCGCGCGAGTTCATTCGCTTCGTCGCCGCGCCAAAAAAAGCGGGCGAACCGTTCGAGCTCGCAACCGACACCACCGACGAACCCACCCGCAAAAAATTTCAGCGCTACGGCTGGCGCTTCCGCGCGCCGCACGATCTCAGCGCCGATTACCGGCTTTATCGCGATTACATCCGCCGCTCCAAAGGCGAATTCACCGTCGCGAAAGACCAGTATGTTCGCCTCAACACCGGCTGGTTCAGCGACCGCACCGCCTGTTACCTCGCCGCCGGCCGTCCCGTCATCACGCAGGAAACCGGTTTCAGCGAGATCTTCGGTCAGCACGACGGCCTCTTCGCCTTCAATTCGTTAGGCCAAATCGCCGAAGCCGTGAAAACGATTAACGCCGATTACGCCCGCCATTCGCGCGGCGCGCGCGAGCTCGCATGCGAGTTTTTCGAAGCGGAAACGGTGCTGCGCTCGTTGCTCAAGCGCGCCGGGATTTAGTCTCTTCTGTAGCGGCAGCCGTGACGGCTGCGTTTTGTTCAGTTCTCGCAGGCGACACGCCTGCCTCTACAATAGTGATTGACGGAACTCGCCGTCATCCACTCAGATCGGACTCATGAATTCGCCACGCCTTCTGCCTTTCATCCTCGCCGGACTTCTTCCCCTCACCGGTTTCTCGCAAGGCTTGCCTGTCCCGTCCGCGAGTGCGGCAGCGGCGAAGACCACGGCCGCATCCAGTTTGCCCGCGCCGCCCCCGGCACCTGATGCTGCGGAATTGACCAAGCTCCTCAAAGATTTTTTGGCCGGAGCCTCGCGCAACGAGCTCGCCATGCATGACCGCTTCTGGGCGGAGGACCTCATCTACACCGCAAGTGCCGGACGCCGCATTGGCAAAGCCGACATCATGCGCGAGGTGCGCGAAGAAAATGCTGCTCCTAAAAAAGACGAAGAGCCGGCGATCTTCACTGCCGAAGACATTCGCATTCAACAATACGGAACCACCGCGATCGTCGCCTTTCGCCTCGTCGGCACGACGAAGAAGGGCGACAAGACCGAAGTCGCGAATTACCTGAACTCCGGCACGTTCCTCAAGCGCGAGGGCAAGTGGCAGGTAGTTAATTGGCAGGCAACAAAGATGCCGTCGGAAAATGAGCCGAAGAAATGACCTCCGAGTGAAAAAGCGACATTCCGGAGCGCATCGGCGATCGCCGGCCGGGTTTGCCGATTGAGCCGGCGTGGAAATTTTATCCGACATACGCGGTTGAATCGGTGGGGAGACTGGCGAAGTGGGGTGTACTCTATTCCCGGCTCCGCGCCATCTACGTCCGGGTGAGAACGCGCCGGTAGCGTAGGGGAGCGGAATCCCACGGGGATCGAGGATTCCCCTTTGCCTTCTTTTGTGTATGCTGCGCCGTTGATGGCGACTCCTGCTCCAATTCTGCGCGCGACGAAGCGTTTTTGTCTCATTCTCGTTAAGCCGTCTCATTACGATGATGACGGCTATGTGATCCAATGGCTACGCTCGACCATTCCGTCGAACTCGCTCGCCGCGCTCTATGGATTGGCGCGCGATTGCGCGCAGCGGCATGTCCTTGGCGAAGACGTCGAGATCGAGATCCATCCCTCGGACGAAACGAACACGCGCATTCGTCCGGAACGTCTGGCCTCCATGATCGAGGAAGCGGGCGCGGGCATGGTGATGTTCGTGGGGGTGCAGTCGAATCAATTTCCGCACACGCTCGATCTGGCGAAGCCGCTGCTCGAGCGCGGCATTCAAGTGGGCGTCGGCGGGTTCCATGTTTCCGGAACGATGAGCATGCTGGGCGGGAACGATCCTGATCTGCATCGCGCCAAGGCGATGGGCATCTCGCTCTTTGCCGGTGAAGCAGAAGGACGCCTCGAGCAAGTTTTGCAAGACGCCTACGCGAAAAAACTCAAGCCACTCTACAATTTCATGGCGGATTTGCCGAGCATCGAAGGGATGCCGATTCCGCTGATCAGTTCAGTCCGCGCGCAACGCACCGCCGGCCATGTGACCAGCTTCGATGCGGGCCGCGGTTGCCCATTCCAATGTTCGTTCTGCACCATCATCAACGTTCAGGGGCGAAAATCGCGCCGCCGTTCGCCCGACGATGTGGAGAAGATCATCCGCGAAAACATGGGGCAAGGTCTCCGAAGCTTCTTTATTACGGACGACAATTTTGCGCGGAACAAAGATTGGGAAGCGATTCTCGATCGCGTGATTCGGCTGCGCGAAGTCGAAAAGCTAAACCCCAGTTTCATCATTCAGGTGGACACGCTTTGCCATAGGCTGCCGAACTTCATTGAGAAGTGCGCAAAGGCCGGCGTGCGGCGTGTTTTCATCGGACTGGAGAACATTAATCCGGATAGCCTGGCCGGCGCTCACAAACGGCAGAACAAGATCACCGAATATCGCAAAATGTTACTCGCCTGGAAGGCCGCGAAGATCATTACCTATTGCGGTTACATCACCGGCTTTCCGAACGACACGGTCGAATCGATCAAGCGTGATGTGGAGATTGTGAAGAAGGAATTGCCGCTCGATATTCTGGAATTCTTTTACCTCACGCCGCTGCCGGGCTCCGAAGATCACCAGAAACTGGTGCAGGCAGGCGTGGTGATCGATCCCGACCTGAACAAGTACGATCTGAATCATGTCTGCGCGCCGCATGCGAAAATGTCGCGCGAAGAATGGGAGCGAGCGTACCTCGCCGCCTGGGAGACCTACTACACCATGGAACACATGGAGACGGTCTTGCGCCGATTGATTGCGCAGAAGGGGCGGGCTCACAATGCCATCGTGCTCATCACCTGGTTCATGGGCGCGATCCATATCGAGAGGGTGCATCCGCTGGAGAGCGGCTTGATCCGTTTGAAATTCCGGCGGGATCGACGGCCCGGCCTGCCGCTTGAGCCAGCTTGGAAATTTTATCCGAAATACTGGGTCGAATCGCTGAGCAAAGTCGCGAAACTGACGATGCTTTATTCGCGACTCCGCGGCATCTATCGGCGGATCAAGAAAGATCCGGACAGGTTCAAGTATATGGACATCGCGCTCACGCCGGTGACGGATCACGACACGGAAGACTTGGAGATGTTTCACACGCCCTCCGCGCCAGCGTTTGTCGCCCAAGAGCAGCGGCGGCAGCATGCGCATGAGCATGTGGCGGC
>JBDUCP010000063.1:0-8843 GCA_040003405.1 Verrucomicrobiota bacterium | reverse complement strand
TCGGGATGATCGCGAAGTGATCGCTGATCTGCGCGTTGTTAAAAATGCGCTTGTTAGGCCGAACGTAACCTTGGGCGAGCGCTTTCTGCGCGTGAGTCGCCAGCGCACCACCGAGATTGCCCAACGTCTCGCGCACCACTGATTGATAATCTTCCGGCAACGCGCGGGAATCGGTCCGCGGATAAGTCAGCATTTTGTGCCGCTCGTAGAGGGCTTGCGCGATTTGCAAAGTGCGCTTGGCCGAAAATCCGAAACGGCCGTTCGCCTCGCGCTGCAACGTCGTCAGATCGTACAGGCGCGGCGAAATTTGCGAGCTGGCTTTTTTTTCTTCGGAGACCTGCGCGAGCGGATGACCCTGGCAGGCGGCAACCACTGCTTCCGCCTTTGCCTGATCCCAAATGCGGTCAACGCGATCGTGCTCGTCATCGTTCTTTTTGAAATCCGCGCGCTGATAAACGCCGTCGTATTGGCCCTGCGCGACTTCGAATTTTGCCGTGATCCGCCAGTAGCCGCGCGGCTTGAAGTTCCGGATCTCGAGTTCACGCGCATAGACGATCGCGAGCGTCGGCGTCTGCACGCGGCCGACCGAAGCAACATTCCCGGCACGAGAACCAAACATGCGTTTGGTGATTGCGCGGGTGCCGTTGATGCCGATGAGCCAGTCGCTCTCACTCCGGGAGCGCGCGGCATCGGCGAAGGGTTTCATCTCCGCGCCGTCGCGCAATTTTCCGAAGCCGTCGCGGATCGCCTGCGGCGTCATCGATTGCAACCAGAGGCGTTTTACCGGGAGCTTGGATCGCGCAAACCGATAGAGGTTGGTAAAAATCAATTCACCTTCGCGTCCTGCGTCACAGGCGTTGATCACGTTGTCGATGTCTTTGCGTGCAAGAAGTTTTTTCAGCAACGCCACTTGCTCTTTTACTTGCGGGATTGGTTTGAGCTCAAACTTCTCAGGAATAATGGGAAGTGTTTCGAGCCGCCAGAAGCCGTACTTCTTTTTGTCGATATCCTCGGGCATCAAGAGCTCGACCACGTGACCGACGGCGGAGGAGATGACGTATTGCTCGTTCTCGTAGTGATCGCCCTTTTTTGGAATCTTGCCGAGGACGCGCGCGATGTCCGCGGCGACACTTGGTTTCTCTGCGATGATGAGCGATTTCGACATGAAGGGATGCGAACTAGACCTCGACGCGGAGGTTTGCAAGCAATTAGGAGCAAGTCACGAACGAGCCTACCCGAGTTTCACAAAATATTTTCCGGGCAACTGCTTGATCAGCCGTTTCAGTTCCAGGCGCAGGAGCGTAGCGGAAACTGTCGCGCTCGACAAATCGCAGCGCGTCGTGATGTCGTCGATCGAAGTTTCGGCCGCGGCGATCGCATCGTAAACGCGTCTCTCCTCGGGACTGAGATCCGGCAGCACGCGCGCGGACGCCTCAGGCGATGGTTTTGTTTCCGGTAGCAGAATCTGTAAGTCATCGAGGATGTCGCTCGCATCCATGACAAGCTTCGCGCCTTGCTGAATGAGACGGTTCGATCCCAGCGCACTTGGTGCATTGATGTGACCGGGCACCGCATAAACAGAACGGCCTTGCTCGAGCGCTTGCGCCGCGGTGATGAGCGCGCCGCTGTTGAGACCTGCTTCGACCACGAGAATGCCATGGCTCCAGCCGCTGATGATGCGGTTTCGCATCGGAAATGTTTGCCGGTCCGGCTCGATCTCCATCGAGAATTCGGAAACGACCGCGCCGTTGCCATCGCGAATTTTTTCGGCGAGGGCGGCGTTTTCCGGCGGATAAAGTTTCGATAGGCCGGAACCGATGACGGCGATGGTGCGTCCTTTCGCGGCGAGCGCGCCCTGATGTGCGGCCGTATCGATCCCGCGCGCCAAACCACTGATTACCGTGAGACCCGCGTAAGCCAGTTGATAGGCCAGCTTCTTCGCAGACTCCATTCCGTAATGGGTGGTTCGACGCGCTCCGATCACGCCGATGGCATGTTGATCGCGCTCGATTAATTCGCCCCACACATAAAGCACGATCGGCGGTGCATGAATCTCGCGCAGCGATTTGGGATACGATGGCGATTCCTGCGTAATGACCGTCGCGCCGGATTCGTGGATGCGCTGTAACTCAGCGGAAAGATCAACCGCCTTTTCCCAGTTAACGATCTGCTCGGCCACATCCTTTCCGATTCCCTGCACCGCGCGCAACTCACTGCCGCGCGCGGCGAGTATTCTTTCCGGTGTTTCAAAAACTTCCAGCAGCTTCCGCAAGCGCACCGGTCCCATCGTCGGGAGCATGTTGAGCGCGATACACGCTTCCGTTGCGTTCATGCGCCAGCGAGTGGGAGCGAAATATTTCTGTTACCGGAGCTGCCGCCGTATCAAAACGGGATCTCGTCCTCGTCGGGTTCCGTGGGAGCGCTCTTCGCGGGCGGCGGTGCGCTGGGACGTCCACCGCTGGCGCGTGCCGGGCGCTCGCCTTGTTCCGATTCCCCGCCACCACCCGGTCGTCCTCCGATAAGATGCAAGCTCTCCCCCACAACTTTCAATTTACTTCGCTTTTGGCCGGATTGTTTGTCGTCCCAACTATCGAGTTGCAGCCGTCCCTCGATCATCACGGGGCGTCCCTTTTTTGCATATTCCGCCGCGATCTCGGCGGTGCGTCCCCACAAAGTGACATCGACGAAAGTCACTTCCTCCCTCTTCTCGCCGCCTTCGCCGGAATAAACGCGGTTCATCGCCATGCCGAGCTCGGTGACGGCCGTTCCCTTTGGCGTATAACGAATTTCAGGATCGCGCGTGACGTTACCGAGCAGAATAACTTGATTGAAACTGGACATGCGCCCGTTCTACCAAACTATTTTGCTTCAGCCAACTTTTTTGCGGGACGTTCCACCTTCGCGCGAAGACGCTGGTAGTGCTGACGGTAAACCTCCGGATCGAGTTGGAATTTCGCGCGCAACTTGGTGATCAACTGCGAGTCGGCGTGAAAAATAAAATTCACGAAATGCCCGGCATCGAGCTCGCCGGCGGCATAGGAAAATTGACGCTTATCCATTTTTTGCACCTGCTCGATCTCGGCGCCTTCTTTTTGAAATTCGGCTTCAAGACGATCGACGACGTCTTTTACTGTGTCGTCTTTGCCCTGGGTATTGAGCACGATCAACGCTTCGTAACGGTTCTTCATGATTCGGAAATTTTGTTGAAAAGGTTCATCGCGGAAAGCACGCCATTGTCAATCGCGCATTTCACCGCGTCGGCTGCGCGCGTGACCGTTTTCTCGACGACCGGTTCTTCTTCTTCGAAAAAACGGCCGAGCACATAATCGACGCTGCCTTCCGCGGGCGCCGCGCCAATCCCGAGGCGCAATCGAGGAATCGCTTCGGTGCCGAAATGCATGATAATCGATTCGAGTCCGTTGTGGCCGCCAGAGCCTCCGTCCAGGCGCAGGCGCAAACGCCCGAGCTCCAGCGCGAGATCATCGAGCACCACGAGAATTTCCGCTGGCGGAATCTTGTAAAAATTCGCGATCGCGGAAAGCGGTTCGCCGCTGCGGTTCATGAAACGGACGGGCTTGACCAGAATCGCCTTCTCGCCTTTCGCCCAAAAGGCGCCCCAAGTCTTCGAAAGCTGCCAGGACAACCGCCATTCCGAGGCGAGAAAATCGACGACGCTGAAACCGATGTTGTGGCGCGTGCGTTCGTATTCTCGACCGGGATTGCCGAGACCGGCCACCAATCGAATCCGAAAAATTTCCTCCTGCAAAGTTTCTCCGGACCGTCGAACAGAGATTTATTTTTTCTGCTCTTTGTCTTTCGAGGCCCCGCCTCCCTTGGCTCCGGCAACCGGCGCTTCCGGCTCTTCCTTTTTCTCGCGAATGACTTCGGGTCCGGTCGGCGCTTCCGCGGCTGCTGCCACCGGTGCTTCCTCCACCGTCGGAGCGAGCACGGAGAAAGCCGTCAGATCCGGTTGGATCCTGGTCGTTACGCCGGAGGGCAACGGGATGTCGCGCACGTGCACGGCATCACCGACATTGAGGGCGGAAACATCCACCGTAATGACATCCGGCAAATCGCGCGGCAAACACTCGATCGCGAGCGAGCGCAGATTGTGCTCCAGCAACCCGCCAAAGTTTTTCACGCCGTTAGCCACGCCAATCGGCTCGAGCGGAACTTCCGCTTGAATAACGTCGTCCATCGAGATGGCGTGGAAATCGATATGCAAAACGGCGCCGCCGAGCGGTGAGTGCTGCACCTCCTGCACCAGAGCGAGCCGATTCTTGCCGGCGATTTCCAGCTCGACCAGAATATTTTCGCCCGAGGCATGACTAAGCATGGCGTTGATGTCGCGCCGTGAAACTTGCAGCGGCTCGGGTTTATCCTTCGCGCCATAAATAACCGCCGGCACAATGCCGCGCGCTTTCAGTTTTCGCACCGCGCCTCGCCCCAGCTCGGTCCGCCGTTCCGCCGTTAGTTTTACTTGTTTGGCCATGTTCGAATTCTATTTGCTGTCGTTATCAATCTTGAACAGTGATGAAACGGATTCGTCATTGTGGATTCGTTTCATGCCTTCGCCGAGAAGCTCGGAGACGCAAAGCACCGTGGTCTTAAATCCGTCCACGGTGCGCACGGGCGTGCTGTTCGTGGTTATTAATTCCTCGATCTGGGATTTTTGCAACCGCGGAATCGCCACATCGACCAGCACGGCGTGGGCAATGCCTGCGTAAATATTCAGCGCGCCGCGCTCTTTTAGGATCGTAGCGGCGGAAGTAATCGTCCCCGCGGTCTCGGTCAGATCGTCGACGAGAAGCACGTCGCAGTCTTCCACTTCACCGATGACATAGAGGGCCTTGGTCTCGGTCGCGCTCTTCCGTTGCTTGGCCACGATCGCGAGATTGGCGCCGAGCGCCTGGGAATAGGCGGACGCCATCTTCAACCCGCCCACATCGGGCGAGACGACTACGGTTTTGCGGGTCAGGCGGGTGCGGAGGTATTTCAGCAGCACCGGCATGGAATAAAGATGGTCCACCGGGATATCGAAAAAGCCCTGCACCTGTTGCGCGTGTAGATCCATCGTGAGCACGCGACTCACGCCCGCCGCGTGCAGAAGATTCGCCACCAACTTGGCGGTGATCGGGACCCGCGGTTGATCCTTGCGATCTTGTCTCGCATATCCGAAAAACGGAATGACCGCCGTGATCCGGTCCGCGCTCGCCCGTCGCGCCGCGTCCACCATGATGAGCAACTCCATCAAATGCTGATTAGTCGGCGGACATGTCGGTTGAATAATGAAGACATCGCGGCCGCGAATGTTCTCTTCGATCCTGACGTACGTCTCGCCGTCGGGAAACGAGCTGATCTGCGCCTGCCCCAAAGGCAGGCCGATGAAATCGCAAATGCGCTGCGCCAGCTCGCGATTGGCGGAGCCGCTGAAAACTTTCATCTCAGGTTGGAGCGCAAACATAATTTTGACGGGCGCTAACTTAGGCGTGCCGCGCTAGACTTGGCAATCGCAGATGTCGCTTTAGATTCGATCTTAATTTAATGGAAGCTGATACCATCAGAATCGAGCGAGTCACGACTGGCTCGAAACTCTTCGCGCACACGCGCTGGGATTTTATTCCCGTCGCCATGGGAATTTTGCACTGCGCTTACTTTTTCCTGCTCTTCTATTTGTTCCCGCGCACGCCGCTCTGGATCATGATTCCGCTGGGATTCATCTATTCGATCTCGATCTCGTGGAACATCAACGGCATCTCGCACAACTTTATTCACAACCCTTACTTTCGCGCGCCGCTGTTGAACCGGCTTTTCGCGGTGATGGAATCGGTTAGCTGCTGCTTCTCCCAAACCTACTACGACGTGGTGCACCTGCAGCATCACAAAGGAAATAGCGATAAGAAGGACGAGAGCGGCGAGACGATTGACTGGCTTTCCATTTATCGGCACGGCCACGATGGCGAAGCAGAGAATGCCTGGAGCTACACCTTCCTTAGTTTCTTCCGGGATAACCCGGCAGCTATTCGACGCGAATTAGCCAAACGCGGCCCCACCGAATTCCGCTGGGGCAACATCGAACTGGCTACGATCATAACCGTCATGCTAATGCTTACGATTCTGAATTGGCGTTACGTTGTCTTGTACTTCCTCCCCTTTTTCTACTTCGGCCATTGCCTTAGCTACCTTAACGGCTATTACCGCCATTACGGAGCTAACCCCGACAAACCTATCGCCTGGGGGGTGAGTAGCTATCACAAGCTCTACAACTGGGTTTGGTTCTACAACGGCTACCATGCCGAACATCACTTCCGCCCAAAAGTGCACTGGACCAGGATGGAAGCTTTCCATCAACAAATCGCAGAGCTACAGCGACAGGAAGGTGTGCGCGTCATCAAGCCCCCGCACGCGCTCGGCTTTCTCGATCGCGACTTACCGAAGCGCGGTCCAGACAAGGCGGCTTTACTTCGCGAAGCTCGCCCTTAGCCTCTCCTTCTTCGCCTCGCCATCTTCCTGGAGACGCCGCAGTTCGATCGTGAGTTGCTTTTGCAGCGATTCAGTTTCCTCAAAATTACCAGCACTCTGCGCTTTGCTTATTTGCTCTTTGAGAAATAGCTCCTTCTCCGCCTTGCGAGCCTTAAACATAGAATCGATCTCTGCGATCTGCTGCTTCTGATTGTCAGTGAGTGCGACACTCGGCGCCTTCTTCTCCAGTCGTTCCATCGCCAATTCGTAAGCCGATTTCATTTTTTGCTCTTGCTCGCCGCGAAACCGTCGCGGATTGCGGTTGCGAAATCAAACTCTAAACTATCCTCCCAATGGCCTCCAAGATCCGAATGCTGAGCACCGACTTTGACGGGACGCTTGTCGCCCATGGAAGTGATCCGGTGTTCGATCGCGGTTGCATGGAGTTCATCGAGAAGCTGCAAAAAAAAGGCGTAATCTGGGCGATCAACACCGGGCGCTCGGTCGATCTTCTGGAAACAGGACTTATCGATTTCGAATTTCCGATCCATCCCGATTTCATCTTAACGAGCGAGCGCGATATTTTTCGCCCATCCTCGAATGGTGGGAAATGGGAACCATACGGCGACTGGAATGAGCGCGTCGCGCGCGAACACGCGGAGCTTTTTCATTCGGCGCAATCCGTCCTCGCGGAGGTGGTGGACTTCGTGAATCAGAAAACAAAAGCGCGTCTGCTGTATCATACCACCGGCTTGGAAGGACTGGTGGCCGAGAGCGAAGAAGAGCTAGACCGGGTCACGAAATTCATCGACCAGGCGCGCGCTAATCAGCCGAAGTTTCATTACCAGCGCAACACCGTTTACTTGCGATTCTGTCACGCCGATTATCACAAAGGCGCGGCGCTGGCGGAGTTATCGCGGCTGCTGGAAATCCCGCGCGAAGAAATCTTCGCCGCCGGCGATCATCATAACGACATCTCGATGCTCGACGGCCGTTATGCGAAGTTTCCGGCTTGTCCCGCTAATGCGATTCCCGAAGTAAAAGCGGCGGTCACCGCCGCCGACGGATTCGTCTCCGAAAAAGAATGCGGCGCCGGTGTGCACCAGGCGCTTTATCATTATTCGATGTAGGTCAGCTAGAAGTTCAACTGCGTGTTCTCGGCGAGGATCTCATCGAGTGCAGGCCATTGCACTTCGCTATCCATATCGCGAAAAGCGTGCAGATAAATAGCGACGGTCTCCGCCGGATACTTTGCTAACAGTTGCGCGACAGCCTCAGCGATTTTCTCCTTGGGTGGTGCAGCCGGCAACACATTTACCGTCCCATCCTCATCGTGGGCGATACCTAACGAGTCGAGAAAATTGCACAGCATCTGCTTATGCCCACCAAGCAGCCACGCTTGCAAAAGATGACTCGCCAGTGCCTCGCTAACGCGACGGCTAAGCGCCGCTTGCATCCAGGGATATCGCTCGTTAGGCGGTTTTCGTTCTACGAAAACGCCGCGCAGATTTCGCTGGCTGGCCAAACCTTGAATGGCGGCCTTATAGACCGGCTTTTGTTCCGTCTGCAGAAAGGTGAAAATCTCCGCCGCCCGCGCTGCCGACATACGTTGAAAAATTTCGTGCGATTGCATCTATTCGGCGGAGACGATGACAGCTTCTGCGCGTTCGTCTACCGGCTGACAGACAGGGCCAACGGTTTATCGGCTTCGATAGCGCCGGAGAAACGGTTCGTCATATAGGTCAGAAGCAACACCCAGAAGGTCAGCGCGAGGCTGAAAAGCGGAAACTGCAACGCCAGCGGTAGCGAGTAAATGATGGCCATCAGCGGCGCCCACACTACCCATGTGGCCAGCAGCGTCGGCACGATCTTGTCGCGATAGTGGTCCCAGGTCAGCGCTCGCCGCACTGAGGCCCAGGAGAAGCCGTCATTCTTCCATTCGTAAACCAGCACTTCGCAAGGCGCGGCGAGGAATGGATTGTAGCCGAGTTGGTCCACGAGAATCTTTGCGATCACAACCGACACCGTCACGACTTCGCCAAACCACCACGCGTTTACGCGATACATCCAGTCCACCAGAATGCCATCGACGGCCCAGGTCGGGATAGTGAAGGCAAGGTTGCGAAGATTTTGCCAGCGCGGTTTTCCTTTTTGGAAGAATGCGATCAGAAAAAGTTCGGGTAAGATCGCGCCGGCCAGGATCGCCGCGACCACGACGAAGATTAACGGATGTGCGCTTTTGTAGTGCGCGAGGCGATTCAAAAAATCCGCGCAGCGCGCACTGGCATAATAGGAAATCAGAATCGCCAGCATCGCGGCTTGCAGGATGAAGGCCGGGACGGCGTTCGCCTTGGCCGCCTCCCAACCGATGGTCAGCGGCG
>JBDUCP010000062.1:0-8939 GCA_040003405.1 Verrucomicrobiota bacterium | reverse complement strand
CCTAAGGACTCGCTGGTGGTGAAGCCTCATACAGGGCGGCATAAAGCTCCTGGAAACGGATCGGCTTTAGCAAAACGGCCATTGCGCCAGAGTCATCGATCTCCAGCGGAGTGCCGCTCACGAGGATGACGCGGGCGGTGGGATATTTCGCGACGATGTTGCGGCACGCTGTCGCGCCATTGAACTTCGGCATGTAGTAATCCATCAACACCACGTCCGGGTGATGTCGGTCGTAAGCGTGCATGGCGTCCAAGCCTGAGCCCACGACTTCAACTACTTCGTGCTGGCAAAGGCGAACGAGTTCGGCCAACGAAGTCCCCACCCCTTTCCGGTCGTCGGCGATCAGCACGCGCATATCGCATTCTAAGAATTTTGCATGCCAGCAAAAGACGACTTCATTCCGATGCTTTTCGGGAGTTCTCGCCGGTCGGCGATTCCGCAAGTCTGTTTCGGGACTTACTCGACGAAACATGCCTGGTTCCGGGGTGGGCGGCGCGATTGGTCTGCGTCTCCAGTCGAGGCAGCGGGTGACGCTCGCGATAGTGCTGTGTGGTTAGGCCAAGAATCAGAGCAATTAGAACGAAGCAAACTGCCCGTTTTTCTTCGGGCGTGAGAACAAAGACCTTCCGTCCGGGAGCTTTCGTTTTAGTGGTCATCCAGTCGCGGCCTCACGTGCAGGGAATGGTAATGACCGCGAATTTTCATGTCGTAAAAGCGGGCTTTCGATTCCGCGGCCATGAGTTCGCGATGGACGGAACGAGGAACATTGAGATAGCGGTAGATGGCGCCGTTAACGAACTCCACTTCGAGCGCGCGCAGGCGTTTGCTATAACCGATCGCGGCGAGAGCCGCCGATTGAACGGATTCTCGCGGAATCCGCGAGATGATGACGGCAGGTGTTTCTCCCGCCTCCGGCGGTTGGCCCTTCGCCGGCATAGCCGCAACCAAACAAAAGACGCACAGCGCGATTGAAAAACGCCACCCCATAACGGAGGGCCTTCTAACAAACCGACGTGCCGATGTCGAGCAGCGAGTTAGCGACCTAACGGAGTAGTGATATCCGTTCCCGCAGGAGGGGTGAACTCGAAAGTGGACGCGGGAATCGGCGCGCGGGTTTCATTGGCGTAGGTGGTGACAATGCGGTCGCCATTGGGTTGTGTCATCTCGGTGCGAGTGACCTGTAGCTCGTTGTTCATCCGAATGCTGAAGGTCTGCAGAAAGCGCTTCATCGAGGGATTGCGCGGGGCGAGTTGCAATTGATAGCCCTCCGCTTCCTTCGCCCCGGTGATGTGATACGTGGCTTCGACATTTTCCAGATTCAGGCTGGCGGTTATGGCGGCAATGGCGGCATCGAGCGGCGAGCGTTTGCCTAACGAGTAGTGCTCGGCCGATTGGAATTTCGGATAGTAAATCCAGAGCTGCTGGCCGTCGCTCACGGTCACGCTCGGGGAATTGCCTTTCGCTTCACGCCGGAATTTGTTTGGCGCCTGAAACCAAATCTTGCCGGCACTGCTGATCGGCTTGTTCAGCATGCGCACGCTTTTTTCTTCCCGGAAATCGGCCTGCACCTGCGGTGCGGCGGCGCGCTTTTCGCGAATGCGCGCGAGCAGGGATTTGAGATCGACGGGCGAGAGGGGCTCGGCGCAGGCGAGGGGAATGAAGAGGAAGAGAGAAAGAGAGAGAAAGAGTTGTTTAGACATGGTCAGGTGGTTGGACGAAGGGTTGCAAATTTTCTTCGCGCCAGGACTTCGGTTCGGCCGCTGCCGCCGCCGGCAAGGTGAAAAAAATGGTCGCGGCCAGACTCCAGAACAAACCGATCGCGCAGGCGTAACCGAGGCCGGCCAGCGTCGGATTGTTGGCTGCGCCTAACGAGCCGAAACCGCAGATCGCAGTGAGTCCGGCGAGGATAACCGGCTTTACCACGGCCGCGACATCGTGATCGAGTTGCCGCGCTTTTTGCCAGACGAGTAACACGTAGATGCCGTAGTCCACGCCGATGGCCAACACCAGTCGAAAGGCGAGAACGTTGAGCAAGTTCAAAGGAATATGCAGCAGCTTCATCGAGGCGATCATGGCGCACACGGCCATGGCCAGAGTGGCCACTTGAATGAGCCAAAGCCGCCAGTCGCGATAGAGCAACGCCAGCAAAGCGGCGTCGAATAATGCCATCAAGGTGCTGATGAGAATAAGCTGGCGATGCGACCACGGCACGAGGTCGGTGAGGGTGAAGCTCCAACCGGAAAGAATCATCGGCACCCCGGTGACCGGCAATTCGCGCCGCAGCATTTGCTGTTGATCCTGCGTCTCGACGGGCGCGTTGGTCGTGACGAATCCGGTTGTGAGAAGCGGATCGTGCGCGAAGTAACGATCGACCAGGAACCACCAACTCGACGCCGGCGGCAGCGCCGTGCGCCAGTCGGGCAGCGCGAAACCGGGAGAAGTCGCGGCCTGCATTTGGTCGAGCAGGGTAAAAGCTGAGGAAAATGTTTCGCGACTGAATCCTTCCGCTGCTATGCCGGCTTCGAGTCCGGTTCGCGCGGCGGCGAAATCGACATTCGGCAACGACTGCCGGTTGCGTTGCAATCTTTCTGGCGATAAGGCGAGCGCGGCGGGAGTCGAGAAGCTTTTTATTTTTCCGGCCGCCTGCAACTCACTCCAATGCGCGGAGACTTTCTGCCAATAGTCGTGCATCTCTTGAGCGTTCGCGGAGCGCACCACGCCGATGACGGGCTCCCAGCGCGCCGGCATTTTTGCCATGATGGTGGTGAGAGCGTAACCGGCATCGCTCTTTTTCGGCTCCATCGAGTGCGTGCTGGCGTCGAAGATAATCGGCGGCTTCGGCGAAAGCGCGATGCCTGTGAGGAGAAGCAGCAGCGGCGCGGAAATGCACAACATCCGGAGCGGCGCCAGCACGGTCCAACGCACGTAGCGTTTCACGAGCGAGAGAATCCAATCGCCTCGCGGCGGCGGACTTTTTCGCGGTAGAAAAAGGAAGAAAACCGTCATCATGAAAATGCCGGCCAACGTAATGCCGAGCGCGATCAGCGCGCCGAGTTGCGTGAAGCCGCCGGAACCAGCCAGCATCAACGCCATGAAGCCGACCGCTGTGGTGAGCGCTCCGAAAAAGACAGCTTTCCCGAGATTGCGGATCGCTTCGCTGATGGCGCCGGGATGATCCACGCCTTCATCGCGCGCTTGCTGGTAACGCCCGTAAATCAGGATGGCGAAATCAACGCCGAGGCCGATCAGGATCGCGCAGAAACCGACTGTCACCATGTTGAGCTCGTGAAAAATCAGCAGGCCTCCGGCGAGCGCGACGAGACAGCAAAGCAAAAGCGAAAATCCCATGCCGAGCAGCGGCAGCCAGCGATGGAAGCCGACATAAAAAACGCCACCGACCAGCACCATCGATCCGAGCACGGTGATGATGATGTCGTGCCGCATACTGAGAGAAATTTCGGCGACGTAGGCCGATCGACCGGTGACGAGGATTTGCAGCGGGCCGCCGTCCCAGCCGGCGTGCGCGGTTCGCTGAAACGCTTTCACGTCGCGCATCAAATTCTGGCACTCGAACGCGCCGATATCCTTCTGGTTCGTCACGGCCAGAAACACGCGCATGGTGCGGTCGGGAGAGGTCAGAGGTTGTTCTTCCGTGATGGAGGCATTGCTCGCGAACGGCTTCAAGGCAGGAGCGATGACGCCGAGCGGATCGAGTTGCAGTTCCATTTGCGGGCGGGGCGATCCGGCTTCGAGCTCCTCGTGCAAACGATGCAATCGTTCCTGGATTTTCGCGGGCTGCAAAAGCGAAAGCGTTTCGTCAAACGCGCGCGGCTCGAGGTTCAGCAAAAGCGGCAGCGCGATCGCCTGGAGATCATGAATACCTTCGGGCGTTTCCATGGGCGCGCCGGCGAGAACTCGCTTACACCACGGCTGCGCGCGCAAATTTTCGGAGAACTTCGGCGCGAACTCCTCGAGCTTATCGACATCGTCCGGCTGACAAACCAAGGCGAAAGTGAGTTCGCGGACCTGGGCAAAATCGCGGTTGTAAACTTTCAGACCTTCGACCGATTCGAAGCCGCTCGGAAGAAGGTTCAACACTTCCGTGTCGAGCTTCATGCGGGTGACAAGCACGTAAATCGACGCCGCAGAAATCAGCGCCACCGCCGACCAGACTAAGGCGCGCCGCTCCGTCACCAGTTTCGCGATGAGAGAATGAAGACGCATGATCGGACGTGACCGCAGCCGCGACGCTCGCGGTTCAATCCGCGAAGGTCAAAAGCGGAAACTGAAAGTTTCCGCGCCGGCAGAATGGCGCACGGACAGTTTGCCGCCGGACGCAATCAGCACATCGCGCAACTGCACCCAGCCGCGCAGCCGCAGCGGCGCCTGCGCGCTCGGCCCGGACCACGAACCGCGCGCGAGCGGACCGGACACGCGCGCGAAGTTTGCGTCCTGTCGCACCGTCAGCAGCGTGACGCCGGGACCCTTGCTAAAGGTCAGCTCGAAATCGCCGGCCTTGGAAAAGCGCACCAGCACTTCGCCGATGAGCGTGGTTTTCTTTCCACGATACAAGAGCTGGCCGTTGCGCGCCTGCCAGTCGAGCGCCGGCCCGGTAAACTGGTGGCGCACGGTTTCACAACTCGTTAGGCCGAAAGCGATGACGCTCAAAAGCAGGAGGACGCGATGCGGCATAAATCAGGAAGCGGCTTGCAGTGTCTCGGCCGGCACGGGTGCGAAATCTTTCGCCGCCACTAAGGTGCGGCGCGGCGCGATCGCGACGTAACGTTGCAGCCAGACGAGGCGATAAAAAATCCACATGCGCCAGCGGATGGGAAAACTGGTGCCGGCATTACCGCCCAGCACCGCGTTTACCGCCGGCGGAATTTGGAAAAAATCCTGCGGGTGCAGGAAGATTTCGATGAACTCCTTCGAGTACCAGGCCTCCACGAAACGCAGATAAACATCCATCGCCTTGTTGATGCTGCGCTCGTAACGCGCGAAAAGTTTTTTCCGCAGGCGCGGCCGCTCGAGCACTTCGTGCAGAATATCGGCGCATTGTTCGCCCGCCAGCACGGCGAGGAAAACGCCGCTGCTAAAAACGGGATCGATGAAGCCGGCGGCATCGCCCGCCAGCATCCAGCGCTCGCCGCTTAAGCGGGTGTTGCGATACGAAAAATCCGCGGCCGTGCGCACCGGCGTGACGCGGTCCGCTTGGCTCAAGCGCTGCATCAGGAGCGGTTGCTCCGCGATCGCCTGCTCCAGAAAATCTTCCGGCGTCATGCGCGCATTTTTAAAGAGCGAGTGATCGAGCACCACCCCGATGCTCGTGCGCGTGGCCGAAAGCGGAATAAGCCAGAACCAGCGGTCGATCGCGCGCACCATCTGCGTGAGCGTACCGTCGCGGCCTTCGTCGCGCACCACACCGTCGTAATGGGCGAAGAGCGAAATTTTCTGGAGATGGTTGTAGTTTTTTTTGAGCTTGAAATGCGAGCCGAGCAGCGAGTTGCGGCCGCTCGCATCGATCACGTAGCGCGCACGAATCTGACGCGCCGCCGCATCTTTCGCTGTGACCTGGAGTTCCGCGCCTTCGTCATCAAAGGCCACTTTTTCGACGGACGTTTCCTCGTTCACTTCCGCACCGCTTTCGGCAGCGTGATCGAGCAACATCTTGTCGAACTCCGCGCGCGGGACCTGATACGAGCGATCGGTCTTTGAGCGAAAACCATCCTCGAAATAAAACTTCACGCCCTCACCGCCGCAGGCGCCATACATCGCGCCGCCAAATTTCTCCATAAACCCGGCGCGCTGAAATTTCTCGATCAATCCGAGCCGCTCAAAGGCCTGCACACTGAAGGGCAGCAGCGATTCGCCGATGTGAAAGCGCGGAAATTTTTCCCGCTCCAGCACCACGACGCGACGACCGGCGCGCGCGAGCAACGCCGCCGCCGTACTGCCGGCCGGTCCGCCGCCGATAATCGCCACATCGTAGGTTGCACTGCTCATGCGGCCTCAAGGTAGCAAAGTTCATCGGGAAGCAAAGCTGCCCATTCACTTGTCGCCATCGCGGAATCGAACTAACAAAGACGGCGATGAAATTGGTTGACCGCTACATCGGCCGGCAACTGCTGGTCACGCTCACCTTCGCCATCGCCGTGCTCAGTTTCGTCCTCGTGGTCGGCAATATTTTTCGCAAGCTCCTCCCGCTTCTGGTCAATCACGATGTGCCGATTGATTACCTCGTCAGCTTCGTCGCCTACATCCTGCCGTTCTCCCTTATCTTTACGATCCCTTGGGGATTGCTCACGGCCGTGCTGCTCGTCTTCGGCCGGCTCTCGGCCGATAACGAATTGATCGCCCTGCGCTCCAACGGCTTCAGCATCGGGCGGCTTTGCCTGCCGCTTGCCGTCATCGCGCTCGTCGCCACTGCCGTCTCGCTCTGGCTTAATTTGCAAATCGCTCCCGCCGCGCAGGAGCAAATGCGCAGCACCGTCTTCAATCTTGCCAGCCGCAATCCCATGGCCCTCTTCGGCAGTGATCAAATCATCGAGCAATTTCCTGGCCGCAAAATCTACGTCGGGAAAAAAGAAGGCAATCAACTCGAGAACATTCTCGTATTTGAAACCAACGACGACGCCATGCCGATGAAAGTGACCCACGCCAAGAGCGGCATGCTCGAGGCCGATTTGCCGAACAAGCGCATCCTCATGCATCTCTACAACGCCCGTTACCAGCAGCGCGACGAAGCCAATCCCTTCGACCTGCAAAGAATTCGCGATGGCATTAGCGCGGAGGAAGGCACGCTGCCGATCAGCCTGGAGGAACTTTACGAAAAGGAAAAACGCCGTCAAAGCCGCTCCATGCAATCGGTCGCAGAGCTGATCGACCAATTGAAGACCGGCGACAGAAAGGCGCGCAGCGCCACCCGCACGGAGATCAACCGACGCTTCGCTTTTCCGGTGGCCTGTCTCGTCTTTGCCTTATTCGGCGTGCCGCTCGGCATCACCACGCACCGTCGCGAAACGTCGTTTGGCTTCGGCGTCAGCCTCGTCATCGGCGTCTTTTATTTTCTCTTCATCATTTTGGCCGGGACCTTACGGGCGAATCCAAAGCTACATCCGGAGTTGCTTGTCTGGGTGCCTAACATATTAGTCTTCGCCCTCGGCCTCTGGCTCTTCCGGCGGTTGAGCCGGCAATGATGTCCGGTCGCCTAAAATCCACCTAGTTGCCGGAACCACTGTAACGCCAGCCGCACCTCCGACCGCTTGATCTGGTGGCTGCCGGCAAAACGTTCCAGCCGCACGCGCGTGAAGCCCGTTCTCCGCATCGACATCTGCACGAGGCCCACCAGGTTCGGCGTCGCGATGGGATCACGGTCCCCGCCACTCATCCAGATCGGTGTGTTCAGGAAATTCCCGCCCGGCTGGTATTGCTTATACGCCTCGCTCATCACGTCGTGATTCATTCCGCTCAAATAAAATCCGCAAGTGTTTACCGCTCGCCCTTTGGCCAGCATCGCGCCGACTAAACAACTTCGCTTTGCGCCGCCGGAGAATCCGGCAAACGCCACCGGCCACTGCGCGCTCTGCGGCCATTCCTTTCGCACCGCCTCCAACGCCGCGCCCACCAGCGCCAGCCGCCACGGAGTGTAATCATGCCGCGGCTTGATCGACGCGTCCGCCGCCAAAATCACCCAACCCTCCGCGTCCGCCGGCGGGCGATAAGCCTCCGCATCCATCGGACTGGTGCGATTGAAATCGGACGTGGAATTCACGACGAGAATGGGCCATCGCCGGGCCGGATCGAAGCCGGGCGGAAAACTCATCGCCGCCCAGCCTGTTTCCGGGCGCGGGTTTCCGGCCCAGCTCGCCATATCCTGAAAATACTTTGAGACAGGGAAATGGATCTCGACCAGACGCCCCGTTTGCGTTTGCTGACCCGCGATCGTCGCCGCATCCACCCGCGCTGGCAGCAGAGCGCCCCAAACCAGCACCATCACAAACGCGAATCTCGTCATTCCGCATTCGATCGAAATCTGTCGTCGTTGTCCAACGAGAATGCGTGGTTACGCTTATCTCGGCCCGCCCGTTAGTTGAAGGCCGATGACCTCGTCACAGGTCGGTGAAACGGCACAATGCCACCCAAAATGTGAAGTGCCGCCCTGTTCCAGAAAAACGGCGGCGACCTTGCGATCGCCGCCGCGTCTTTCCGTCAACCCAAATTTATTGCTGGCGCGCTGCGCGCATTTCCTCGCGGGCCCGGCGCATGTCCTCGTGCGCTTTTTTCATGGCGTCGAGTTTCTGCTGCTGTTCAGGAGTGAGGAGCGCGCGAATCTGCGCGGTCACGTTATCCATCAAGGCCTTGCCTTTTTGCATGGCTTCCTGATGGATGGCTTTCATCTGAGGTTTGGCCTGCTCGATGATGGGCTGGACCTTGGCCTGCTGATCGGGGGTGAGGTTCAGGTTCTTGGTCATATGCTCAAACATTTTGCCTGGCTCGTGGCCGCCCATTTCGTGATCGCCGCCGCGACCGTGATGGCCGTGGCCATGTTCGTGTTCGCCTTCACCAGAGCCCTGCTCAGCGGGATCGTGAGCTTGGGCGAGGGGAATAACGGCGAAGGCGGCGGCGCAGGCCGCGGTGAGTGTAATCAATTTTAGTTTCATATTTTGTTATTATTAATCTGCGCGATGACCGCGCTTGTTAGTGGCAAGAACCGCGCCGATGCGCGTTAGTTGCGAAATCTTTTTCCCGGCCAGCTACTGCAGCAGCTTGGGCGCGTCGAAGGAAAGGCGCGCGGTGATTGTTTTCGTGCCGTTGCGGTGCTTATTAAGCATCACTCGTTCTTTGCGGCGGCAGACGAGAGAGTCGCTGCAATGGCGGTGCGTTCCGGGAATGATCGCCCGAAGAAACGTTTTGCTCTTTTTTGAATCTCGATCGGACTG
>JBDUCP010000181.1:0-2683 GCA_040003405.1 Verrucomicrobiota bacterium | reverse complement strand
TCAAATTGGCGGGTCAAACCCTTGGCCTCGAGCAAAGACGGCGTGCTGGTAGAAGGCGATGTCACCGTTTTCTTTAGAGCCGGATAGAGAAACTAAACGCGAAGTGTCGTTAGGGATTCGTGCCCAAAGGCGAGCGTGGTCCTCCGCCGGAGCTTCCTAAGCGGCAACATCCCCCAGGGACTCTCGCCGCCAGCTCATCGCCTCGACCGCTTGCCATTGCGGTCCAACGCGCGGATCCGGCAACTTCTGCAGCAGGTCGATGAAGGCGTAGCGGTAACTGGGAAATGGCGGCAGCTCTCCGGGATTCTTCGGCTGCAACTTATCCGCGTGCAAGGGTAACTCGGCATGCGGCAGGCCCGCTTTCAGATGATGAACGCCATGAAACGGCTCGTGCAGCAAGGTGAAGGAAACGAGCTTTCCGATCCAGGTGTTGGCGATAATGCTCCGGGTCGACCCGTTCACCGTGTCGCCCGTCATCCCGACATGCTCGATGTATTTGCGCCAGCTCTGCAGGTTGGCCGCGAGGAGCGCCGGACCGAGATACATCCAGAGAAAATATTTCCACAGACCGAGAAACGCGACTGCCGAGACGACCACCGTCCAAGTGACGACCAGCAACGCCAGCTCGACCCAAACCCGCCGGCGCATCCGTTTGCTCCGCACGGGTGTGCCCGGGAGAAAGAAAGCGCGCAGGAAAAGAAATGGGCCGTAAAACAAACCGAAATTCAATTCGGCAAACACGGCCAGACATCGCTTCCACCGCGCCGTGCTCGGCTGGGAAAGCGGCCAGAATTCGAAGTCGCGTTCCGAGGCGAGGTAAGAGTGATGCGTTTGATGGATCACGCGATAAAGACTGAAGCTCATCAGGCTGAGCACGCCGATCACTATCCCGTCGAAATCATTGAAGCGGCGATTTTTTCGCAACAATCCATGGGCCGCCTCATGCAGCCCGATCAGCGTGCCGTGCATCAGATGACTCGCGACCAAGGCGACCAAAACCGCGGCCCAGATCCAGCCGCGATAGATCGAGTAGCCGAGGAGGGCTTCTGTGAAAACCAGCGCGAAAACCAGCACCTGAAATGCCCCCCGCACCATCCAGTGCACTTCCTCAGGCGGCTCGCTGAAATCTTCGGCAGTGACCGTGGCTTTCATCGTCAATTCGGGAGTTCGGAAATGCGGCTTTCCGGCGTTCGGCAGATGCCTGCCAGGACGCGTTGAAATATGCCATCCAGCTCTTCGATGTCACGTTGCGAAAACAAATTGTCGCGGAACAACCAGGCCACTTCCGGCCCCGCTGGGTCTTCGGTGATTTCGCAGGCCAGTTGGAAACGCGCGGTGCCGGTCGAGCGCATGCTCAGCTTGGCGGAAAGGTTCGGGAGCGAGACCTCCGGGATGGGATGATTTTGCAGGGCAAAGCGCACCTCAAAGATCGGATTGTGTCCCGGCGCCGGACGTTCGCCGAGAGCGGACACGAGTTCGGCAAAAGGCATCGCCTGGGCAAACGAATCGATCACCACTTCGTGACTTTCTCGCAAATGATCGGCCGCCGCCCGCGCGCGATCGATGCGACCGCGCAACGGCACAACACCGGAAAAATATCCCATCGTCTCGCGCGCGCCCTGCCGGGTGCGATTGGCGACCGGCGTGCCCACGACGAGTTCGTCCTTCCCGCTCCATTGGCAGAACGCAATCTGAAACGCGCCGAGCAGCGCGCTGAAAAAAGTGATCCCGCTCCGGCGAGCCAGCTCCTGCGTCTCGTTAGTCAGATCGGAAGGAATTTTTGAAACCCACCGCCGCGCCGGACCCGGCGGAATCGGCACGCTCCAAATCGGATCCGAACCCGCCAATTGCCTTTTCCAAAAGGCGACCCGTTCCGCCAACAACGCTGGCTGCCAGAAGGCGCGTTCGGCCGCCGCCCAGGCGGTGTAGGAGAGCGGCACGGGCGGAATGGGTTCGGTCGAGCCCATCATCCCATGAATGTAAGCGGCGAAAAGTTCCTCCACGAAAACGCCCAGCGTCCAGCCGTCCGCGATGGCGTGATGAATGGCGAAGACCAGCACATGATCGTTAGGCGCGCGCCGCAAATCCATCACCCGGTAAAGCGGACCCTGCACGAGATCGAACGGCTGGCGAAAAATTTCAGCCGCAAGTTCCTCGATCGCCTCCGGATCTCCCGCGCCAGGAGGCACGTCGCGAAAACCAAAACCCGCTTGCCCCGCTTTCCGAATCATCTGCAGCGGCCGTTCTTTGCCGGGCAGAAACGAAAGCCGCAAAACTTCCTGGCGATCAATCACCCGTTGGATCGCCGCCTTACAATCGCGCTCCGTGAGCAGACCTTTCACCTCGATCAAACAGCAAATGTGATTCGCAGGATCCTCGACCGGGACGGGCGAAGTCTCCCAGATTTCGCGTTGCGGGAACGTCAGCGGCTGGAGCTGCGCTTCACCGCTTTCGAGCCATTGTTTCAGACGGGCGCGTCGATCTTCGGGCATCGCGACTGGGCGGGGCGCGGTCATCAATGGCGAGCGCTTTCTGTCGCTTCCGTCGGGGCGGACTCAGGCGCGTTACCTAACAAACGCTCAATTTCTTCATCCGAGATCGCATCGAGATCGACCGCGCTGGCCGCTTCAGTGGTTGGCGCCGCCGTTGGCGCAGTCTCCGCGGTCGCGGCCGCGCCGCCGAG
>JBDUCP010000061.1:0-9099 GCA_040003405.1 Verrucomicrobiota bacterium | reverse complement strand
GTCCAGGACACGATTGGATTATTTTGAAGCTGGGCCAGCCCGGCACCATTCGCAAAATTGAGGTCGATACCAATCACTTCAAAGGAAATTACCCCGACATGTGTTCGATCGATGGATGTGTGGCGCCGCGTGATTCGACCGAGGAGTTTGCCGATGCGCGCTGGAGTGAGATTCTGCCCAAAACCAAACTGCAAGCCGACACCCGACATTTTTTCGAGCGAGAAATTTCCTCGATCGACCATTGCACGCACATTCGGCTCAACATTTTTCCAGACGGTGGAGTCAGCAGGTTGCGGGTGTGGGGAACGCTCGCGTGAGCGATTTTGATTTGCTGGTGCGCGGTCACGAGCGTGATCTCGGGATTGTTGACGGCAAGTTTGCGGCGATTTCCCCAAATCTGCGCGGCAGCGCGCGCGAAGAAATCGACGCCACGAAGATGGCAGTCTTTCCCGGCGTGATCGACTCGCATGTGCATTTCAACGAACCGGGGCGCACGGAATGGGAGGGGTTTGCCAGCGGTTCACGCGCGGCGGCGGCGGGTGGCACTACCACAATCTTCGACATGCCGCTTAACGCGCACCCGCCGACCGTTGATGGCGAAAGCTTCGATTTGAAACGCGCGGCCGGAGAAAAAAACTCGCTCGTCGATTTCGGTTTGTGGGGTGGGCTTGTCCCCGGAAATCTTCGTCACCTGGAAACGCTGCGCGATCGCGGCGTGGTCGGGTTGAAAGCGTTCATGTGCGACAGCGGCATCCACGATTTTCCGCACGTGACCATTTCGATTCTGCGCGAAGGAATGAAGCGCGCCGTCGATCTTGATTTGCTCGTCGCTGTTCACGCGGAGTCGCCGGAGATGATTCGGCCAGCGGCAGAGAAGACCAGCATACGTGACTTTATCCACTCGCGTCCGATTGAAGCGGAACTGGAAGCGATCAAGCGCGCAATCGATCTTGCGCTGGAAACCGGCTGTCGTCTGCACGTCGTGCACGTGAGCTGCGGCCGCGGCGTCGCGCTGGTGGCGGAAGCGCGGGCCAATGGCGTCGACGTGACGTGCGAGACTTGCCCGCACTATCTGCTGCTGATCGATGCGGACATGGAAAAAATCGGTGCGATCGCGAAATGCGCGCCCCCATTGCGCCGAACGAACGATCAGCGTGAGCTTTGGAATGCGATTGGTGATATTTCAACCATCGGCTCCGATCATTCGCCCTCGCCGCCGGAAATGAAGCAGCGCGAAAATTTCTTCGAAGTATGGGGCGGAATTTCCGGCGCGCAGCATTTGCTGCTGTCGCTCATCGATAAAATCCCACCCGAACAACTGGCGAAATTAACCAGCGAAAACGTCGCGCACCGTTTTCGGATCGCAGAGAAAGGCGGCATCGCTATTGGAAAAGACGCTGACTTATCGCTGGTCGATCTCAACGAGTCCGATCTCGTCACGCGCGAATCGCTGCATTACCGGCACAAACAAAGTCCGTACCTTGGCCGCAAATTTCCTCGAATCGTGAGCACAATTTTGCGGGGACAAACCATCTACCACCATGGTAAACTCGCCGCCCGGCCGATTGGACGTTTGGTCCGTCCGACCCTTTAACAATGCGAACGAGTTTCGATTCCAACGAGATCACTCGCATCGTTTTTGATCTCAGCGAGGCGAACAAAAACTTCATGCGCCGTTATCCTGGCGAATCGAATCGGCGGCAGGCGGTGCACACGGTTTATGGCGGCGCGCATTTATTCAAAGCGGACTCGCCGCTAAAACTCGGGCAAGTCGCCTTGCGTTCGCTGGAGGAATACGCCCCTGATGCAGCCACGCTCGATCAAGCGCTCGCGACGGGCGGCCGATTGTCGGCCACAATTTATGAACGCATAATCGAAAAATTGCGACGGGAGGCAGTGGAGGATTTCCGGCTGGATTTCGAAGATGGCTATGGCAACCGGCCCGATGCCGAAGAAGATCAACACGCCATTTCCAGCGCGGCGGAAGTCGCCCGTGGTCTAAAAGAAAATTCGCTACCGCCCTTCATCGGCATTCGGATCAAGCCGCTGAATGAAGATTTGCACGCCCGGAGCATCCGCACGCTCGATATTTTTATGACAGCGCTGCTCGCCGAAACTAGCGGCAAATTGCCGACTGGCTTCGTTATTACTGTGCCCAAGATTCAACTGCCGGAGCAAGTGACCGCGGCCATTCGTTTCTTCGAAATTCTCGAGCAGAAAAACGGATTGGAGCCCGGCACTTTAAAAATCGAGCCGATGATTGAAACGCCGCAGGCGATCATCAACGCGCGCGGCGAGATCGCGCTCGGTTCGCTGGTTGCTGCAGCCGAGGGACGCTGCCGGAGCGTGCATTTCGGCGTCTATGATTACACGGCTTCGTGCAGCATCACGGCCGCCTATCAAATGATGGGACATCCATCCTGTGATTTTGCGCGACAGATGATGTTGGTTTCGCTTGCCGGCACCGGTATTCATCTTTCCGATGGCGCGACCAACATCCTGCCGGTCGGCCCCCATCGTGCGAGCGAAAACAAGCCATTGACGGCGGAGCAACTGCAACAAAATCGCGACGCCGTGCATGGCGCATGGCGGCTGGGTTTCAACGACAACTTGCATTCGCTGCGCAGCGGCTTCTATCAGGGTTGGGACCTGCATCCGGCCCAGTTCGTCACCCGCTACGCCGCGGTCTATTCCTTCTTTCTCGACGGCCTAACGAGCGCTTCCGGGCGTCTGAAAACGTTTGTCGAGAAAGCGGCGCTCGCGTCTCTTTTCGGCGATGTTTTTGATGATGCCGCTACCGGTCAGGGCTTGCTCAATTTTTTCCTGCGCGGCATTGCCTGCGGCGCGATCACGGAAGCGGAAGCGCTCGCGACTGGCCTAACGATTGATGAGCTGCGCTCGCGTTCGTTCCTGAAGATTCTGCAAAAGCGACGCGGTTCATGAGCAGCGCGATCGAGTTCCGGTTAAACGGAAAATCGGTTCGCATCGATTCGGTTTCGCCGAACCTCACCCTGCTCGAATGGCTGCGCATGAGCGGCCTGACCGGCTCGAAGGAAGGTTGCGCGGAAGGCGATTGCGGCGCCTGCTCGGTAGCGATTATTGACCGGGATGAACGGGGCAAACGTTGTTTTCGCGCGATCAACAGTTGCCTAGTGCCGCTACCGTTGATGGCCGGCCGCGACATCATTTCTGTCGAAGGCGTTGCGTGCGAAAAACTGCACCCGGTGCAGCGGACGATGGTGGAGAACTTCGGTTCTCAATGCGGCTATTGCACCCCCGGGTTTATTATGTCGCTTTTCGAAGGCTATTACCGGCGCGACCTCAAAACTTCCGCGCAACTCGACGAACAGCTTTGCGGGAATCTCTGTCGTTGCACGGGCTACCGGCCTATCCGTGATGCGGCAGCGGATGCGCTGGCGCAACGTCTCGAACCCGATGCGTTCGACGAGCAACTGAAAAGCGCGAAAACCAGGCTGGCATCGACGCGCTACAAGTTCGGTGGCGAGATTTGTCTGCGGCCCACTTCGCTGACGAAATTATTTCAAGCGATGGCTGCGCATCCGAACGCGCGCCTGATCGCGGGCGCGACGGATCTCGGCTTGGAAATCACCAAACGATTTCAGAAATTTCCGGTGCTGATTTCGATCGAAGCGGTTTCGGAGCTCAATCAGATCAGTTCGACAGACACCGAATGGTCGATCGGTGCGGCCACGACACTGACGAAACTTGACGATCTTCTGGGCGCAGAGTTTCCGGTGCTGCGCGAAATGCTTTCCGTCTTCGGCTCGCGGCAAATTCGCAATCGTGCGACGCTCGGTGGCAATTTAGTGACCGCTTCCCCGATCGGGGATTCCGCGCCGGTTCTTCTCGCGCTCAACGCGAAGGTCGTTCTGGCGTCATCTGCGAGCGAACGAACCATACCGCTCGATGATTTTTTCATTTCGTACCGCAAGACAGCCCTCCAATCCGACGAGATTCTGAAATCGATTGTGATTCCGCGCCCTGATGCTCGCTTCCAAACTCGCCGCAATTTTTTCAAAGTTTCAAAGCGTCGGGAAATGGACATCAGCACGGTCGCGGCTTGTTTCGCGGTCGAGTTTGATGGCGATGGCAAAATTTCTCACGCGCGCCTTGCCTACGGCGGGGTGGCGGCTATCCCGATTCGCGCATTGAAAACGGAACTCGCTTTGGTGGGGAAGAATTGGAGTGCAATCACCGCGGAGGAAGTCGCGCCCATTCTTGAGCGCGAGTTCACTCCCATCTCCGACGTGCGTGGCAGCGCCGGTTATCGGCAGCAGTTAATCTCGAATCTTCTGCGGAAGTTTTTCGCAAAGGAGCAACCGGTGCTAGCCGCCCGGAAGATCAGCCGCTACTTGTCGCGCCGCGCCGTTGCTGACCCGCACGAGAGCGCACACAAACATGTCACCGGCGAAGCGATCTACGTGGACGATTACGCGCAAGAGCAAAATATGCTCGAAGTCTGGCCCGTCTGTTCTCCGCACGCGCACGCGAAAATTTTGCGGCGCGATGCGTCAGCGGCGCGACTCGTTCCCGGCGTCAGCGCCGTTCTGCTCGCGGAAGATGTTCCCGGTCTAAACGATGTCGGCGCCGTTCGCCACGATGAAATTTTGTTGGCGGACAAAGAGGTGTTTTATCACGAGCAGATCGTTGCGCTGGTAGTTGGAGAAATGCCGGAAATTTGCCGCGCTGCCGCCGAGAAAGTAATCGTCGAATACGAACCACTGCCGCCGCTTTTCACGATCGAGGAAGCGATCGACGCCGACAGTTTTCACAGCGATCCGAATTACATCCGGCGCGGTGATGTTTCTGCGGCGTTGTCATCCGCGCCGATGAAGTTGGAAGGCGAATTTTCTTTCGGCGGTCAGGATCATTTTTATCTCGAGACCAACGCGGCCTGGGCCGAGACGGGCGAAGACGGCACTGTTTTCATTAGCTCATCGACGCAGCATCCATCGGAAGTGCAGCATATCGTCGCGCATGTGTTGGCGTTGCCGATGAGCAGCGTCGTCGTCGAGTGCCCGCGCATGGGAGGCGGCTTTGGTGGAAAGGAAACGCAGGCCGCGATGCTGGCGGCGCTTGCGGCGCTCGCTGCGAGAAAGACCGGACGCAAGGTGCGGGTGCGTTTCAACCGCGATCAGGACATGATGATCACGGGCAAGCGGCATCCGTTTCTCGGAAAATTTCGCGTTGGGTTTGATGAAAACGGATTGTTACACGCGGCGAAAATTGAGTTGTTTTCGAATGGCGGATGGTCGCTCGATCTATCTCGCGCCGTGACCGATCGCGCAGTTTTTCATCTCGATAATGCTTACTACATTCCGAACGTTGAATTCAGCGGACGCGTGGCCAAAACCAACCTCGCGTCGAACACCGCCTTCCGCGGATTCGGCGGACCGCAAGGCATGTTGGTCATGGAAGAAATCATCGACCGCGTCGCGCGCGCAATCGGTGTAGCGCCCGAAGTGGTGCGCGCGCGCAATCTTTATCGCGGCAGCGGCGAGACGAATACGACGCACTACGGGCAGGAGATTGAAGATAACCGCATCCAGCGTGTCTGGCGCGAAATGATGGAGTCGAGCGATTTTGTATCGCGCCGCCAGGAATTGCGGCAATGGAATGCCGGGCATCCGCACTGGAAGCGGGGCATTGCCATCACGCCGGTGAAGTTCGGAATTTCCTTTACCACGACACATCTAAATCAGGCGGGTGCGCTCGTGTTGCTTTACCAGGACGGCACTGCGCAAGTTAACCACGGCGGCACTGAAATGGGGCAGGGGGTTTACACCAATATCGCGCTGATCGCCGCGCGCGAATTGGGCCTAACGATCGATCGCGTCCGCGTCATGGCGACGCGCACCGACAAGGTGCCAAACACTTCGGCGACCGCGGCATCGTGCGGAACGGACTTGAACGGCGCGGCGGTGAAGAATGCCTGCGACACGCTGCGCGCAAGATTGCTGCCGTTCGCGGCGGAAATGTTGTCCGAAAAAAACGGCAGCACCGTGCCAACCAATAGAATTATTTTCAACGACAACATGGTGCTCGCTTCCGAAGATTCGAAATCGGGTGTGCCATTCGCGGAGGTCTTGCAGCGCGCTTATTTCGCGAGAACGAGTCTAAGCGCGACCGGTTTTTACAAGACGCCGGACCTTGTTTATGATCGCGAAGCGGGCCGCGGAAAACCCTTTCACTATTTCGCCGTCGGCGCGGCCGTGAGCGAAGTGGAAGTGGATGGATTCACCGGAATGACTCGTATCCGGCGCGTCGATATTGTGCACGATGCCGGCGACGTTATCAATGGCGGCGTAGCGCTGGGCCAGATTGAAGGCGGCTTTGTGCAAGGAGCCGGTTGGCTGACGAATGAGGAACTGATCTGGAATGCCGAAGGCCGCTTGCTGACGCATTCGCCGGACACCTACAAGATTCCGGCGATTGGCGACACGCCGGAGATTTTCAATATCACGTTCTTATCGGGTGCCACGCAGTCGAATGTAGTTCATGGAAGCAAAGCGGTGGGCGAGCCGCCGCTCATGCTCGCGATCTCCGTGCGTGAAGCGATTCGTGATGCCGTGGCCGCATTCGGAAAATCCGATGGTCAGGTGCCGCTGGCTTCTCCGGCAACGTGCGAGGCGATTTTCCACGCGATTCGCGATCGCGATGGCGTATCTTCGTCTGCGGAAGAAGCGACGGAACACGCGATGGAAGAACAAGTTCTATCGTGAGGGCTACCCAGCATAAGCTCAGGGTCGCGCGCGGCGAAAATCCAGCGGAGCTTTTGTTCAAGAACGCGCAGCTCGTCAATGTGCTGAGTGGCGAAATCCACGAAGCGAACGTGGCGGTCGATGATGGGCGCGTCATCGGTTTCGGCGATTATGAAGCGCGGGAGGTAATCGATTTAGCAGGCGCGTATCTCGCGCCGAGTTTGATCGACGGACATTTTCACGTCGAGAGCGCGATGGTGACGATTCCCGAGTTTGTGCGCGCGGTTGTTCCGCACGGCACAGGCGCGATGGTCATCGATCCGCACGAATACGCCAATGTGCTCGGATTGGACGGCATTCGTTACGTGCTTGAATCGAGCAAAAACCTGCCGATCGATTTTTTCATCATGCTCTCTTCCTGTGTGCCGGCGACGCATCTGGAATCGTCGGGCGCCCGCTTCACGGCGGAAGATTTGGCGAAAATGATCAACGACGATCGCATCGCAGGCGTAGCGGAGTTGATGAATTTTCCGGGCGTTTTTCTGGGCGTCGAAAGCGAGTTGGCCAAGATTCGCGCTGGCAAGGGCAAACCGATCGACGGGCATGCTCCGGGTTTGCGCGGGAAAAATCTAAACGCTTATGCGCTCGCGGGGGTGCGGTCGGATCACGAAAGCACCGAGCTGGAAGAAGCGCGGGAAAAGTTGCGCGCCGGCCTGCATCTGCTCGTTAGGGAAGGTAGCACCGAGCGCAATCTCGAAGACATTATTTCATTGGTGACGCCGCAGAATTCAGCGAACTGTTCCTTCGCGACCGACGATAAATTGCCGGGTGATCTTGTTCGCGAAGGCCACATCGATCATTCCATCCGCAAAGCGATCTCGTTAGGCCTTGCTCCAATCACCGCGATCCAGATGGGATCGATCAACACCGCGCGCCATTACCGGCTGAAAAATCACGGGGCGATTGCGCCACGTTTTTGGGCCGACTTTCTCGTGCTCAATAATCTGGAGGAGTTTGACGTTCGCCGGGTTTATAAAAAAGGAAAGTTGGTCGCGGAGAATGGAAACTACCTCGGCGCCAAAGGCACGCACGTCGAGCAACCACGCAACACCATAAATCTCCGTTATCGCGAGCCAGAGGATTTTCAGGTGGCGGCGAAGGGCGCGAAAAAAATCAAAGTCATCGAGATCGTGCCGCACCAGATCATTACAAAGTGCGCGATTGAATTGGCGAAAACGAGCGGCGGCCAGATCGTGGCCGACATCGAGCGCGACATTTTGAAGCTCGTCGTGATCGAGCGTCATCGCGCGACCGGAAATGTCGGTGTCGGATTCGTGCGCGGCTTCGGGCTTCGGCGCGGCGCGCTTGGTTCCACCGTCGCGCACGACGCACACAACGTGATCGTTGTTGGCACGAATGATCGTGATATCGTCGCGACGATTAAAGCCCTCGAAGAAATGCGCGGCGGACAGGTCGCAATCGCAGATGGAACAGTAGAAGCTGAGTTGCCATTGCCAATTGCCGGTTTGGTTTCCGATCAGCCGCTCGAGACCGTGGTCGAAAAAATAACGCAGCTAAACTCCGCCGCCCGACGAATGGGCTGCAAGTTGGATGCGCCTTTCATGTCACTGTCATTCCTTAGTCTCTCGCCCATTCCGGCGTTGAAACTCACCGATCAGGGGCTCGTCGATGCGGTGAACATGAAACTGACGAATCTGCATTCAGAGTCCGATGTCTTCATTCCATAACTCGGGATGATTGCGGATGAACTCGCGCATGAGCTCGACGCATTCGTCATTTTGGACGACTTCGATTTGCACGCCGTGGTCGCGAAGCTGTTCTTCCGGTCCCTTGAAGGTGACATTTTCCCCGATGACAACACGGGGAATCCGATACAGCAGAATCGCGCCCGTGCACATGGGGCAGGGCGACAGTGTAGAAAAAATTGTGCAGCGCGCGTAGACGGATGCCTCTTGGCGCCCGGCGTTTTCCAGACAATTCATCTCGGCGTGATGGACCACACTGCCGAGCTGGACGCGCTGGTTATGGCCACGACCGATGATTTGCCCATCGCAGACCAACACCGAGCCGATGGGAATGCCGCCTTCGCTCAACCCTTTTCGGGCTTCTTCAATCGCGCTGTGGAGAAAATGATCGATGTCGCACTCTAACGACGCCAAATAACTTGCGCGGCAATTTTTTTTGAAGGACATCAAAACATGCCGAACAAGAAAACTCTCGTCGCCGTAATCATGGGTAGCGCTTCCGATTGGGAAACGATGGGGGTGTGCGTGGACACATTAAACGACCTCGGTATCGCCTGCGAACATCGTGTCCTCTCCGCGCATCGCACGCCGGATGCGACGATGGAGTTTGC
>JBDUCP010000060.1:0-9108 GCA_040003405.1 Verrucomicrobiota bacterium | reverse complement strand
CGCGCAAATTTTCCCGCAGCTGCCGCGCGGCCGAGCTGAACTTGAACGAGTCGCCTTGCTGATAGGCGCGCATCGTTTCGCTGGTAGCGGCAGGAATCGGAGCGAATTGCGCTTCACTATAATGGGAGCCGATCGCGCTCGGATCCGGCACCATCCAGGCATCGGTTTCGCTTTGCGGCCCGGGCACGATAAGCAAAGTGCTTCCACTCATCACATGCGCGAGCAGCGCCAGCCGGTCACCCACACTCAGCGCTTCCTGCTGGATCCGATCGAGCGGTTTTTCCGCGCGCTTGAGCGCGTGCGCTTCGTTGGTGATTCGCTGCAGCTCGGGCAGTGCGGTTAATTGCGCAAAAGAAAAACGCCGGTGTGTCTTATCGAGGCCGAGATGTTCGATTAACTGACCGATTGAAACCAAAACCATCGGCTCGTTTTTCCAATCGTGCGTCTCCAACAGCGCCGACAAGACGAGATCGTTCGCCAACCACTTCTTGCCGCGGGTGTCGGTGTAACCCGAGCGCCCGCTGATTTTGATCAACGTCTCGCGCGCAAAGGTATCGATCGGTTTGCGCCGCCCGCCCTCCTGGATGGCGAGTAATCCCCATTGCTTGAAATCCAGCCCGCTCGAATCCGCCGTCGGCATATCCGACTGCGCCTGCGTGAACCGGCTGGCCAATACGGTGCCAAGGAAGAGCACCCAAAAAAGATTCCGTCTGTTCACGATTGGGCCATCCTAAACGGCGCGTGCGACCAGCACAATTCTTGAATCCAAACCGGTAGCTCGGTGCATCTGCATCAGAAAGGAAGGAAATGATTCAGGACTTCAAATTCGCTTTTCGCCAGCTCATCAAATCCCCCGGCTTCACCGCGATCGCCGTGTTGACTCTCGCGCTCGCCATCGGGGTGAACTCGGCCATTTTCGCTTTGATCAATGGCGTTGTGCTGCGTCCGGTCGTGCCGCTTAAGCCCCAGGAAGTGGTGAATGTTTTCACCGCGCTTCAGAATGCGAGTCGCGACTATCGCCAGTTTTCTTACACGGAATTTCGGGAGCTGCGCGAGAATGGCGCCGATGTTTTCGCGGACGTCGCCGCGCTCGAATTTGGAGTGGCCGGCATCGGACGCGATCACGAAATGCGGCGCAGCTTCGCCTTCCTAACCTCGGAAAATTTCTTTGCCTTGATGGGTGTGCAACCGGTGCGCGGGCGTTTTTACAATGCGGAGGAGAGCCGTCCCAATGCCAACGCGCCAGTAGTGGTGGCGAGTTACTCATTCTGGAAACGCATGGGCGGCCGCGATAATTTCGTCGGCAGCACGCTCCAGATAAACGGACAACCGTATACCGTCATCGGTATCACGCCGGATGGTTTTAGCGGTGGGAGCGCGCTCGTCGCGCCCGATCTCTGGCTGCCGCTCGGTCTGCATGCACGGCTCGGTTCCGCGTTCGCCGATGCGGAAGGTCTGCACGATCTGGCGCAGCCGAAAAATTATGCGCTCAATATCACCGCGCGTTTGCGGCCTGGCCTAACGACCGAAATGGCAAAGGCGCGTCTGCCGGTGCTGGCGCAACGCCTCACCGCGATTCAACCACCCGATGCCGAAGGCGCGCGCGAATTGCAGATACAAACGCCGTCGCGCTTCAGCATCAGCACTTCGCCGAGCGACGATGGACCAGTGACGTTAATCGGCACGCTGCTGATGTGCATGGCGAGCGCGGTTTTGCTCATCGCGAGTTTGAATCTCGCCAACATGCTGATGGCTCGCGGCACGTCGCGCGCGAAGGAAATCGCACTGCGTCTCGCGCTGGGCGCATCGCGCTGGCGGATTGTGCGACAACTGCTTTGCGAAGGTTTGCTGCTCGCGATTTGCGGCGGCCTGGTTGGATTGATCGTGAGCGTTTGGTGCAATGACCTGCTCTTGCATTCGCTCTCCACCTTGCTCGGCTCGATGAACTTTTCATTCGTGGTGAAGCTGCGGCCCGATGCGCTGGTGCTCACGATCACGTTTCTATTCTGTCTGCTCGCGACCCTACTCTTCAGCCTCGGCCCTGCGCTCAAAGCGACCAGGGCCGACCTGGTTAATGATCTTAAACAACAAGTCGGCGAACCGGCGCGCATCGGGCGTTTCAACCGATTTTTCGCACCGCGTCACATTTCGGTCATGGCGCAAATCGCGCTCTCGCTCATGCTGCTTTACGCGGCTGGATTATTTTTTCGCGGTGCGATGAAAGCCAGCGGACTCAATCCCGGTTTTGACGCAGCCGGCGATCTGGTGACGGAAATGGATTTTTCTCTGGTCCAGAAAGAGTCAACCGAAGCGAAACGGCTCATGTTCGCGATTGCGCAACGCGCGCGCGAATTGCCCGGCGTGCGGGCCGCTGCGCTCGGTACCATGCTGCCCTACGGTAACTTTACCAATTCGCGCCGCATCATGGCGGCGAAAGAAGCGATGCCCGCCGATCCGAAAGCGCCCGATCCGGGAGCGGGCGGATTATATACGGCGATCACGCCCGGTTACTTCGATGCCCTTGGCGTGCGTCTGTTGCGCGGGCGCGACTTCACCCAGGCTGAGACGGAAAACAAAGACGGACCGCGGGTCGCCATCATCGACGAAGAAATGGCGAAGAAACTTTTCCCAAATGCGGAAGCGCTCGGGCAGCATCTTCGTTTTACGCAACCGCCGCGCGACGGTTCACCTAACGACATGGAAGTTGTCGGCATCGTTAACGCGCATCGCCACGATGTGCAGAACGACACGCTCTACCGTCGTCTGTTCGTGCCACTGGCGCAGGGCTACAACGGCAACGTCTATCTACACGTGCGCCTCAACACGAGAGATCGGCGTGCCGTGGTCGCCCTTATCCCGACGCTGCGACAAACGCTGCTCCACATCGATCCCGACTTGCCCATCCTTGGCATCGCTCCATTCAGCGACCTCGTGCAAAAAAGTGTTGGCCTCTGGGTCGTCCGGCTCGGCGCAGTGTTATTCGGCGTTTTCGGCGGAATCGCACTGCTCCTCGCCGTCGTCGGCGTGTATGGGGTGAAAGCTTATGCGGTGGCCTGCCGCACGCGTGAAATCGGCATTCGCATGGCGCTCGGCGCGCATCGCCGCGATGTCTTCGCGCTGATCATGCGACAAGGCGCGATGCAGACTGCGCTTGCTATCGCGGTCGGTTTATTGCTCTCGTTAGGCGCAGGCCGCGTCCTCTCGCAGATCCTTTATGAGGTCAATCCCGCGGATCCGATCGTGCTGATTCTCTCCAGCGCGCTGCTCGGTGCCGCGGCGTTACTCGCCTGCTTTTTTCCGGCGCGTCGCGCTACGCACGTTACCCCGATGACCGCGCTGCGAACGGAATAGCGATTATCGGAGACCGAGCATCGCGCGCGGATCACGGGCGAAGCGAAAGCCGGTCAATTGATTGGGAGATGCATTTTTCACCAGCGCGAGAAATTGAAAGGCCGTGCCGAGAAGTTCGGGATGCAATAGCGTCTGAAGCGCGCGCGTTTCATTTGCAACGGAGAAATCCGTGCGCGAAATCAAACCAGTGATGAAATGATGTTGATCGGTGAACCCGGCGAGCGTGAGACCGCATTCTTCCGCGCGCTCAGCCAGGCTGGTCCAATCGACCTGAGCGCTGATGTCGGCGTGGCCAATCTCGTGGAGCGGCGATGGATTGATGCGATGCCGCGCGTAGGAGCGAAGCGTGCCGCTTGTGCGTGTCGGGGAATAAAATTCATCGCGCGCATAACCGTAATCGACGGCGAGCACGTATCCGCGAATTAACTTTTGCGAGAGAATTTCGAGCCAATCCAGCGTGGCGAGATTCACTTCCGTCTCGTATGGTTCCACCGCGCTCCGCGGAATCTTCCTGACCTGCCGCAGCAGTTTTTCGTCGGCGATGGGTCGCGAAACAAAAACCAACTCTCCGTCCGCTTCGGTTACGTGCAACTCCTGCCACTCGCAGCCGGAGCGACGCAGCAAGTGCACCGGCATCGCGTCGAGAAGTTCGTTTGAAAAATGGACGCCGCTGAATGGTTCCAAGTCGTCGAGGGCATTTGTCCACACCACTTTTTCCTCGAGACCGCGGAGCGCTTCCGTTTGTTTTGCGCGCAAAATCGGGAACGGCTCAACGATCCGATAACGCAGCGCCGCAAAAAAATCCGGCGCGCGCTCGCGTGCCGCCGCCAGGACATCGTGGGCGAAGGCCCCGTCATGCGCGCCCTGTTCGACGACCGTAAAATCATCCGGCTGGCCTAACGAGTTCCACATTTCCGCGAATTGTGTCGCCAGCAGCCGGCCGAAAAGTGGGCCGACGCTGACGTTTGTGAAATAATCTCCACGGCATCCGATCGCGCAGCGACCCGACGAATAATAACCGTAGCGCGGATGATAAAGCGCCTGCTCCATGAACCAGGCGAACGAGACGGCACCGCGCCTCCGGATGGTATCGCGGATGAAATCGACCAGCGCCGGCTCACCTGTCGGACCGGCGGATGCGTTTTGCGATTTGGATTTTGGCTCGAATTGCACCTAGGTTGCGCGCGCTATTCAAAGTATCCGGTCCGCGCATGCCAGTCTCTTATCTTTCGCGACCCACGGTTGATTACCTGCATCGCCGTTGGTTCACCAAGCCGCAATTCTATATTCCGCTCGGGATCGGGGCCGCGTTCCTGCTCGGAGTCGCTCTTTATTTTTTCTACCTCACGGCCACGCTGAGCGCGGAGGCGACGACGTTCGATCTGTCCAAGCTCGAACAAATGGAATCGGCCAGCGTGATCGTCGATCGCAATGATAAAATCTTCGGACAAATTTACGTGGAGAATCGCGAGACAGTGCCGTACGAACAATTCCCGCGCGATCTGATCAACGCCGTCGTTGCGATCGAGGACAACAAATTTTATCAGCACGGCGGCTACGATCTCTCCGGCATCGTCCGCGCCGCGCTCAAGAACTTCACGGCCGGTCATGTGCGGCAGGGCGCGAGCACGATCACGCAGCAGCTCGCGCGCAATAGTTTCGCGCTGAAGGAACGAACTTTCCGGCGCAAGCTGCTCGAAATTTTTCTGTCCCGCCGCATCGAGGCGCGTTTCGGGAAACAGAAAATCATGGAGCTGTATCTAAACCGCATTTATTTCGGCGGCGGACTTTATGGCGCCGAAGCGGCCTCGCGCGGATATTATGGAAAACCGGGGCGCGAAATGTCGCTGACTGAATGCGCCACGCTGGCTGGCCTGATCAAGAGCCCGAACAAGCTTTCGCCCTGGGGCGACCGCGCCGCTTCGCGTGAGGCACGCAACGTCGTACTCGGGCGCATGCGCGATCTCGGATTCATCACCCGCGAAAAATGCGACAGCGCACAATCCGAAGATGTGCTCATCGGCAGTCGCCAAAGCGCGCAGGGGCAGACCTACGCCGTAGATTATATCCGGCAGCAGGTGATCGCAGCAGTCGGCTGGGACCGGGCCATGAACGAGGGCTATCGCATTCACACGACAATTGACGCCGAGCTGCAAAGAGTGGCGGAAGAATCTTTGCGCGCGCATCTCGACCAGGCCGAGAAGCATGCCGGTTATAGCCACGTTACCTACGAAGAATTCGCCGCGCGTTTCCGCAAGGCGAAGCAACTGGCCACGCCGACTGTCGCGACCGCGCCCGATTATTTGCAAGGCGCCGTTATCGCGCTGGACAATCAAACCGCGGGCATTCTCGCGCTCGTGGGCGGCCGCGATTTCGAGCACAACCAATATGATCGCGCGTTGCAGGCGCGGCGTCCGCCGGGCACGGCGATTAAGCCATTTGTTTACGCGGCGGCATTCGAGAACGGCCTTTACCCCGGCTCGGTCGTGGAAGATTCGGCGCTCGATAATCGCGCCGTGATGATCGGCGGCACGACGGGAATTCTCGGCGAATGGGGACCGGAGCGCGAAGACAACCGCTACGAAGGACCGCTGACGGCGCGACAGGCGTTGGCGAAATCGAAGAACGGCGCGACCGTCCGCATCGGCATGACGCCCGGTGTCGATGCCGTTATTCAGCTCTGTCGCAGTGCGGGCATTCGCTCGCCCTTCCGCCCGTTCCCGGCCACTTTCCTCGGCAGCAGTGAAGTCACGCTCGCGGAACTGGCGCTCGCTTATACCATTTTCCCCAACGGCGGATGGCGGGCCAGCGCCCCGCACATTCTCGATCGCATCGAAGAAAAAGATGGCACGGTCGTCTGGCAATCGAATGAGGATCGCGCGCATACGACCGTCATCAAACCGGAGACCGCGTTCGAAGTGCATTCGTGTTTAGTTGACGCTCTCGATACCGGGACCGGGAGCGCCGCGCGCGAAAAACTCGGCCTGAAAAAATTTCCGGCCGCGGGCAAAACGGGAACGGCCTACGATTTCACCGACGCGCTCTTTGCCGGCTACGACAGCGCGATTACCTGCGCCGTCTGGGCCGGATTCGATAAGCCCCAGAAAATTTATCGCGGCGCGTTTGGCGGCGACATCGCGCTGCCGGTTTGGGTCGATATCATGAATGCGGCGAACGAACATTATCCCGCGCGCGAGATTCCGCAGCCGGCCGCCGTGCACAAGGTTGAGATTTGCGCGCGGTCGGGCTTGCTCGCCACCGATAAATGTTACGACCTGGTGAAATCGGCCGATGGCGAGGCGGTACGGCGGCGCACCACTTATTTGGAATTAGCGACCGAGAAGCAGATGCCGACCGAACCATGCAACGTTCACGGGGAGGCGCGCGCGCGACTCGTGCGTGATCTGCCTGCCTCGGGTTTCCCGCGCGCGGAGCTCGCGATCGATCCGACCCAGATATCGCCGATCACGGTGCAAGGTCCGGTGTTGCTCGCGGAGAACGATCCGTATAACGCGATCAAATCCACGGTGAAACCGAAGCCGCCGGAGAAGGAAAAATCGCAGAACGAGACCGCAGAAACTTCACGCGAAGAAAACGCCCCGCTGGATCCGACGAAGCCAATCCTAAAAGCGCAAGCGGTCGAGCCGGATTCAGAAAAACCAATTCGGAAAGCAGAACCGGTCGAGCCCGAATCGACCAAACCCATATTGAAAGCGCTGCCGGTGGAGCCCGGCGAAGAATCTTCCGTGCCGGTGCGGCGCGCCCAGCCCGTGCACCCGGCGGATGAAATCCCGGGCGAGGAAATTCTGCGATCGACCCCGCCGCCACCCGCAGATTTGGGCGATTAATCATGGCGGCGCCAGATGCGAATCCCTTTCGTCTGACCGTTCTCAATCCGGGAGGCCACGATGCGGAACAGCATTTTCGAGATGGGGCTGGCGAGAGAACGCAGTCGCATCCGCCGACAAATTTTCACGCCTACGCCGCCTGTACGCACGGAAGTTTTCATCGGAACACAAAACGCGCGATCGCCGAAAACACGCCGGTCTTGCTTTTATTGCGCGGTGATTTTCGCGAGTCAGAACGCGCGCTGGCTGCGTTGCAAACTGCCGGCCGCTCTGTTGCCGTTTCACTGAAGGAAACCGGGTTGCACCAAATCGCGGAGCAACTGCGTGATCCCAACCGGCTCGCGCGTTTTGCCCGGATAGTGAAGCGCGCGGATGGTTGCATCGCGCCTACACCTGAAGCGGCGGATCTTTATCGAGCGATCCGCCGCGCCTCCGACGGAGTCGCGTTTATTCCGACGCCGTATCCAATTGATGATGCGCGTTGGCATTTTGCTCGCCCGATTGCGGAACGCTCCGGAATTTTCGTCGGGACGCGCGAGTGGAATGTGCCCTCCCGAAATCATCTCGCGGCGTTGCTCGTCGCGCGCAGTCTGAGCGATGAGACGAATGAGTCGGTGACGGTTTTTAACTTGGATGGCCGCAAGGGCGCGCGTCTTCTTTCCGAAATTGGATTCGCTCCAGGAAAATTGCGCGTCCTCGAGCAAAGGCTCTCACACCCAGATTACCTTCAGGAAATCGCGCGACACAAAATTGTTTTCCAACTCGATACCAGTTTTGTGCCGGGCCAGGTCGCTGGTGATGCGCTGCTCTGTCGCGTCCCGTGTGTGGGTGGCAATGGCGCCATCGAGCGTCTGGCGTTTCCAGATAGCTGCGGCTTCGCGAAATCGATCGAAGACATCGCCCGGACCGGATCCCGTTTACTGACCGATCGCATTTTCTACAAGCAGTTCGTGGCTGACACTGAGACGCGCGCGTTGTCTCGAGTCGCGTTCAAAGTTATCGCCGGGGCGGTCGAATCGTTCCTTGGCGGGCTACTCCCCAAACAACACAGGGTCTTGGAAGAGGAAGCGAAAAAATATCCGAAGAAGTGATTAAAATGTCCAATCGGTGGAATCTGTGGATTATTCCTTGCTGTCAGCATCACTGAATGTCGTCGCTAGCCGATTCCGCCGTCCTTTGGGCGTTCGATTTGCTGCTTCAGCTCAACGGTAAGCAAATCCCATAGTCTGGGATGGGTCTCTACGAGGCGGGCAATATCGCCGAGGTCTTTGATGCGTTTGCTCTGGCGCCTCTCCTTGTCGCTCCACGCCTTTATTTTTCCTTTGAGGGTGTCCTCCAACGAAGCAACCCGGAGCAAAATGCCATGCACATCGGCCGGAACGGAACGGCTGGGAAAGTCGCGATAAAAATCTTCGGTGCTGAGTTGCAGACGAACTGCGGATTGGCCTTTGAAGTTGATCGACCATGGGAACTTCTCCGATTGGAAGCCGGCTTCGGCGAGAGCGTTGATCGTCCGATCCATCGCATCGGTCGTGACAACAAAATCGACATCTTGTGTGACCATGGGCTCTGCTGCCCAATGATTGACCGCTACCCCACCGATGGCACACCACGCGATGTCGGATCGTTCCAGGCAATCGACCAGCCGCATGACGTCGTCCGTGCCGCCAACAGTTTGCCAATCGTAAAACTGCTTTGCTGTCATGGCGGCATTCTGCCATTTGTTGAAACGCGACGCGAGACTGGAAAGCTTTCGCGATCAGGCTCGTCTTGCCGCGATTGGATGAAGTCGCCCGAAACCGCCGCGGAAGGGGAATCCGATCTCGGCGATAGCAACCCCTAACGAACTCCACGGATTGCTTCGAAATAGTAATCCTCCAATTTTCGGACCTGCTCGTTCTGCTCGAAT
>JBDUCP010000059.1:0-9192 GCA_040003405.1 Verrucomicrobiota bacterium | reverse complement strand
AAGCGCGACATCGGACCGAATACTTTCGGACCAGAGAAAAAATCGCGAAGTTCATCAGCGAGCTTCTTCCCTTTTTCGAAAGTGCGATTGGCCATGACGAGGCGCTCGCAATTTTCCCGCGCGCACTGGAATGCTATTGCGCGCGCCGCGCCGCCCGCACCAAGAATCATCACGCGCAGGTCGCGTAGGTCGACCGAGAATTCTTCACGGATGGCGCGCGCAAATCCCTTTCCGTCGGTGTTTGAACCGCACAGCTTCCCGTGGTCGATCGTGACGGTATTGACTGCGCCGATGCGCTGCGCGTTTTCATCGACAGAATCCATCAAATTCAATGCTGCGATCTTGTGGGGAATAGTCAGGTTGAGGCCGACGAATTCAAGATCGCGAGCACGAGCGAGCGCATCGGATAATTCGTTAGGCGCAATCTGGAAACGCGCATACTGCAGATCGAGCTTGCCGGCACGCAGCGCGGCATTTTGCATTCGCGGCGACAGCGAATGCGCGACCGGCTCGCCCAAAACTCCGAGACGAATGGGAGGATCGATACCGCGCGTCTCCTTCGTCCAATTCTTGAGATCGGCCAGCGTGTAGATTTCTTTCACTCGTTTGTCTGCTAGTTTCGCACGGCAGACATGAAAACGCCTGTCGATAATCCACTACCAACGGACTTCATTCGCGATGTGGTCGCGGCGGACTTGCAATCCGGGAAGCACGCACAGATTCGCACGCGCTTTCCGCCCGAGCCGAACGGTTATCTGCATATCGGCCACGCCAAGGCCATCTGCCTCAACTTTGGCATCGCGCGCGAGTTCGGCGGCGTTTGCAACGTCCGCATGGACGATACGAATCCGACCAAGGAGGAGACTGAATACGTGGAGTCGATCATGCACGATGTGCGTTGGCTCATTGATGGCTGGGCCGACTCGCAACTAGGCGGCACGCCATTCTATGCCTCGGATTATTTCGATCAGCTCTACGAATACGCCCTGCAACTCGTGCTTAAAGGCAAAGCCTACGTGTGCGACATGACGCCGGAAGAGACGGATGAATATCGCCGGCTCGGTAAAGAGTGCCCATCGCACAATCGCGCGGTCGAAGAAAATCTTGATTTGTTAGGCCGAATGAAGGCGGGCGAGTTTCCCGATGGCGCGCGCACGTTGCGCGCAAAGATCGATATGAGCGCCCCGAATATGTGGCTGCGCGATCCGGTGCTGTATCGCATCCGGCACACGGAGCATCATCACACCGGCAGCAAGTGGTGCATTTATCCGATGTACGATTTCGCCCACACCTTGAGCGATTACATCGAAGGGATCACGCATTCGATCTGCACGCTGGAGTTCGAGGTGCACCGGCCGCTCTACGAGTGGATTCTCGATGCGCTCGATCTGCCGCGAGCGCTGCCGCATCAATATGAATTTGCGCGGCTGAATCTGACCTACACCGTCATGAGTAAGCGCAAGTTGATGCAGTTGGTGAATGATGAGCTCGTCCGCGGTTGGGATGATCCGCGCATGCCAACGATATCGGGACTGCGCCGGCGCGGTATCACAGCCAGTGCGCTGCGCACTTTTGCCTATAACATCGGTATCACCAAATATCCGAGCATGACGGACGTCGCGCTGCTCGAACATACCGTTCGCGATGAGTTCAATCGCACCGCACCGCGCCGTCTGGCTGTGCTCCGACCTCTCAAAATTATCATTACGAACTATCCAGAACATCAGATGGAAGAGCTTGATGCCGTAAACAATCCGGAAGATGCAGACTCCGGGTTTAGAAGGATTCCATTCGACCGTGAGATCTTCATCGAAAGCGCCGATTTCATGGAGACGCCGCCACCAAAATATTTTCGCCTGAGACCGGGCGGCGAGGTGCGTTTGAAGTACGCCTACATTATCAAGTGCGATGAAGTCGTGAAGAACGATCGCGGTGAGGTCACAGAGTTGCGTTGTAGTGCTGATCTCGAAAGCAAATCCGGCGGCGCGACTTCGGGCCGTAAAGTGAAAGGCACCATTCATTGGGTCAGCGCCGCGCACGCCATCGATGCCGAGGTGCGTCTCTACGACCGGCTTTTCACCGTGCCCGAGCCGGACGCCGATGGGGATTTCAAGGCGTTCCTGAATCCTGACTCGCTCGAAGTGGTGACGGCGAAGTGTGAGCCTTCCCTGCGCCAAGCGGACCCGGCGGTGCGTTATCAATTCGAACGACTTGCGTACTTCGCGCTTGATCCCGATTCGCGACCGGATGCGCTCGTCTTTAATCGCACGATTACGTTGAAGGACACGTGGGCGAAGGAAGCGAAGAAGCACTGACGCCGCTCGTGAAACCTCGCGGCCAGTCTGTTGTCTTGGTCGGCTTCATGGGCACGGGCAAGTCGGCAGCGGGCCGAGCATTAGCACAGCAAACGGGTCGGCCGCGGTTCGACACCGATGAAATGATCTCCCAGCGATTTGGTTTGCCGATTAGAGAAATCTTCGCGCAATTCGGCGAGAAAACATTCCGCGACGCTGAGACGGAAGCGCTCAGTCGTTTGTCGGTTTCGGTTGCAGCGATCATCGTGACGGGAGGCGGAATCGTGTTGCGCGCTGAGAATGTGCAAAAGCTGCAGGCGCTCGGGGTCGTAGTGAATCTGGAAGCGAACGAGGAAACGCTTTGGCGAAGGGTTTCACGGCGAACAACGCGGCCGCTCATGCAGACGGAAAATCCGCGAGGGACGCTGAGGGAACTTCTGCTGGCTCGGCAATCGCTTTACCGCGCCGCGGCGGACGTTCACATTGATACTTCGAATCTCACCCGGGCCGAAGTCGTCGCCGCACTCCTGCGCCAGTGTTAATTCCATGACCGCGTTATCAAAGGGCGAAATCGTCGCGCGGGCACAGGAGATTGGTTTTGATTCCTGCAAGATTGCAGCGTTCGCGCCGCCGCCACACGCGAAGGAATTTCGGGCGTGGTTAGGAGACGGCGCCGCCGGCGAAATGGATTGGTTAGGCCGCGGGGAGGAAAAACGATGCGATCCGCAAATGATTTTGCCTGGGGGACGCTCGGTCATCGTGGTGGCGCTGAATTATTTTCAAGGGAACAACACTGCGGCCGAGGCGGCGGCCGCTACAGGCAAAATCGCGCGTTATGCGTGGGGTGAGGATTACCACGAGATAATGCTGCGGAAATTGAAACAACTAAGCGCGTTTCTGGCGGAGCGCGGCGGCGAACAAAAATGTTATGTGGATACTGGGCCCATTCTGGAACGGGATCACGCCGCGGAAGCTGGCCTTGGATGGCATGGAAAAAGTACCATGCTCATCGACCCAAAGCTCGGCACGTGGTTTTTCCTAGGCGAAATTCTTACTACGCTCGCTCTTCCGCCCGACCCGCCGCAGCCGGATCGTTGCGGGAGCTGTTCGCGCTGCATCACCGCGTGCCCGACCGGAGCCATTACCAAACCGCATCGGCTGGATGCGCGCCGTTGTATTTCGTACCTGACAATTGAATTAAAAGGCGCCATCCCGCTGGAGCTGCGCCCGCTCATCGGCGACCGGATTTACGGCTGCGACGACTGCCTCGATGCTTGTCCATGGAACCGCTTCGCGTCGGCATCGCGCGAAGCGGCGTTTGCGGCGCGACCTGCGAGTGCAATGCCGTTGCGCGATTACCTGTCGCTCGACGACGTGCAATTCCGCATCCTTTTCCACCACTCGCCCATCAAACGAATCAAGCGCCGGGGATTCTTGCGAAACGTCTGCGTCGCCCTCGGAAATGTTGGAGACTGTGATGATTTACCGGCGCTCCAGCGGGTGGCATCCGATCGCGAACCCCTCATTGCCGAGCATGCGAGCTGGGCCATCGAGCAGATTCGACTGCGCGACAAGAAAATTGCATCTGAACAAGACCCCGGCTGCATCCTATGTTAGAAAGCGGTGGGTGAACGAGATTTGCTGTTCAACGGTCTAAGAAATCTCTAATCTCCCACAGCTCAACGGAGAACCACGCCAGAAATGCATCAAGTCGCAACGAGTCCGGCCCCAACGAAAAAGAAAAAGAAGCCGTTGTGGCGCAGGTGGTACATCATCGCAGGCGTCCTCTTGGTGCTTTGGATCATCGTTTCCACGATCCTGGGAAAAAGAGAAAAACCGATCCCCGTCACCACCGAAAAGGCCGTGCGAAAAACGATCCTGCAGACCGTGTCAGCCACAGGGAAAGTTCAGCCGGAGATCGAGGTGAAAATTTCGCCGGAAGTAGCGGGAGAGATTATTGAACTGCCGGTCGTGGACGGCATGGCGGTGAAGAAGGGTGACCTGCTTTTGAAGATCAAGCCGGATACTTACAAGGCGCTACTTGAACAACAGCAAGCTGGTATCAGCGGAGCGAAGGCCATCAATTTGCAACAGCAGGCGACGCTAGCCAAGACCGAACAGGATTTGAAACGCGCCCAGGATCTGTTTTCGAAGAAGATGATTTCTGAGTCGGAATTTTCCGTGGCGAAGACTGCCCGGGACGTAGCAAAATCTACGCTTGAGAGTTCGCAACACGAGATCGAGCGCGCCGAAGCTGCTTCAAGTCAGGCGCGGGACCAACTCGCCAAGACGACGATATATTCACCGATCGATGGCATGGTCACCGTGCTCAACAGCAAGCTGGGCGAACGCGTCGTGGCCACGAATCAGTTTGCCGGGACCGAGGTCATGCGGGTAGCCGATCCTGGTCACATGGAAGCACGCGTGGATGTGAATGAAAACGATGTCGTGACAGTGAAAGTCGGCGACAAGGCGAGCGTGAAAATCGATGCCTACCGCGACCGAAGATTTAAAGGCACCGTCCAGCAGATCGCGAACACGGGTAAGACAACCGGCGCCGGCACCCAGGAAGAGGTCACTAACTTCGAAGTGAAAATCCGGATTGAAGACCACGACGTATCGCTCCGCCCGGGCTTGAGCTGCACGGCGGAGATCGAGACCGACTTGGTTAAGGATGCCGTGGCGGTACCCATGCAGAGCATCACGATTCGCACAGGCGAGAGTGACCTTAGCCCCGAAGAAATTGAAAAGCGCAAGCAGAAGATGGCGGTCCGCGATAAGAGCGACGGCAGCGCTGATGTGACTAACGAACGACAGGAAAAGCAGCTCAAGAAAGAAGAACGCGAGAAGCTGACCAAGGTCGTGTTCTTATTTGAGAAGGGTAAAGCCAGAATGGTTAAAGTAACTACTGGAATAGCCGACGACTCTAATATCGAGATCAAGAGCGGAATTAAACCGGGCGATGAAGTTATATCCGGTAGTTACAGCGCAATTAGCCGCAAGTTAAAAGACGGGGCGAAGGTTACCTACGATAAAGAAGCTGTGAAGTAGCTAACGACTCGTTAGTTTGCTTTAGGTTTCTCGAAGAGAATGGACTTAGAAGTTATCCGGCCACGCGGCCCCCTCGTCATTGATATCGAGAATATCACCAAGCACTACGTTATGGGCGATGAAACGGTGCATGCTTTGCGCGGAGTGACGTTGCAGATTCATCGCAACGAATATCTCGCCATTATGGGACCGAGCGGGAGTGGTAAATCAACCCTTATGAATATGCTCGGGTGCCTGGACACTCCAAGCTCCGGCCGCTACGAGTTCAACGGCAAGGATGTCTCCGCGATGGATGATGACGAACTGGCCGCCATCCGTAATCGAGAGATCGGTTTCGTCTTTCAGACCTTTAATCTTCTCCCCCGCTCCACCAGCCTGCGCAATGTTGAGCTACCTTTGATTTACGCCGGCATCGATCCAGAGACGCGTGAGGAGCGCGCCGCACAAGTATTGCAGGACGTCGGGCTGGGCGACCGGATGCATCATAAACCTAACGAATTATCTGGTGGACAACGTCAGCGCGTCGCGGTGGCGCGCGCACTGGTGAATAAACCTTCCATTGTGCTAGCCGACGAACCCACGGGAAACCTCGATTCGAAAACAGGGGAAGAGATCATGGCCTTGCTGGAGAATTTGTACCAACGCGGCAATACGATCATTCTCGTAACGCACGAGGCCGACATCGCCCGCCACGCGCGGCGCACGATTTATTTGCGGGATGGCTTGATTGAAAGTGACGAACTGAGCAAAAACAAAGAACCCGCCTCGCTGGCTTTTACCTGAGTCATGAAGCGATTTCTTTACGAACTATCGGAGAGCTGGAAAATCGCGGTCGCGCAAACGCGCGCGAATAAAACGCGTTCCATGCTCACCGCACTCGGAGTTATCATCGGTATCGTGGCGGTAACCTTGATGGGCACCGCTATCACTGGGATTCAAGTTGGTTTCGATAAAAGCATGTCCGTCTTTGGTGATGATGTTCTTTACGTGGAGAAGTGGCCCTGGCGGCAGGTGAACGATTGGTGGAATTATCGCGACCGTAAGAACATCAAGACTGAGTACGCGGATACCGTGAATCGGATGATTTCCGCTACTCCTAACTCCAACCTCGTTGTCGCGGTACCCACTTCGAGCCTGATGCGTAGCGTCAAGTACGCCGACAATGAAGTAAGCGGCATCCTGATTCGCGGAACAATGTATGACTACATAGTAACTTCCACCCTGGATTTTCAGGAAGGCCGTTTTTTCAACGAGTTGGAGTCTCGCGGAGGCGCGAACGTGTGCGTGATTGGTTTCGATGTAGCCGACGCGCTCTTTCCTTCTGGCAGTCCGCTAGACAAGCGGGTCTCGATTAACGGTCAATTCTTTAAGGTAATCGGTGTGATCTCAAGGCAGGGAAGCTTCCTTGGCCTTTTCAGCTTGGACTCAATCGTGGTAATGCCACTGCCCGCCTTTCAGAAATACTTTAGCGCCAAGAGTGATTCTGACCTGCTTGTTAAAGTGAAGGACAAGGCGAAACTGATGGAGGCCAGGGATGAACTTACAGGCTTAATGCGACGAGTGCGCAACCTGCCGCCGGAACAGGGCGACGACTTCTCGATTAACGAACAACAGGCTTTAAAAAGTACCCTCGATCCAATAAAGAACTCTATTGCTATCGCCGGTCTTTTCATTACCGGCCTTTCTCTTTTCGTGGGCGCTATTGGTATCATGAACATCACCTTTGTTAGTGTGAAGGAGCGGACAAAGGAGATTGGGACACGCAAGGCCCTCGGCGCCCGCCGGCGCACGATCCTCCTGCAATTTCTCATCGAATCGACTACTATTTGTCTGCTAGGCGGCCTGATCGGGCTTACGTTCGCCTATCTGATGTGCTTTGGCATAGCCAAGGCTTTTCCTTCGTTCCCCATTCAATTTTCCTTTAGCCTTGTGGTAATCAGTATGTTGGTCTCGGTGATGACTGGACTTGTATCCGGCTTTGCTCCGGCGTGGTCTGCCTCGCGGCTCGACCCAGTAACAGCGCTAAGGTATGAATAAAAGCATGCAGTTTCGCGAGGTTATTGCCATGGCTCTTACCTCGCTGGGCGCAAATAAGCTTCGCTCGGCCCTGACTATGACTGGGATCACCATTGGCGTGTTCTCGGTTATCTCAGTGATGACAGCTATCGGCGCGTTGCAGAACTCGATCGAGAGCGGGATAAACTTTCTGGGTTCGAACATATTTCAGTTTGCGAAGTATCCGGCCAATATGAGCGCTGGCGGAAGCGGTCAGAAGAAATATGAAAACCGCCATAACATAACTTATAAGCAGGCTCAAAGATACTACGAACTGATGGAAGGCAGTGCGAAGGAAGTTTGCTTTAAGACCTTTGGCCATGATTTTAAAGGCCAGGCCGTTTACAATGGCGTAAAGACGCCGGCTAGTTTAACCGTCGCCGGCACTAACTCGGGCTTCCTGGCCGCCAACGCCTACTCGTTAGGCTACGGCCGCAACCTCAGCGAGGAAGATGTAAAGCTGTCGCGACGGGTGTTAGTCGTGGGAAAGGCTATCGAGAAGAGGCTTTTTCCGCATGAAACACCTATCGGAAAGGTAATCAGGCTGAGCGGCCACCTTTACACCATCATTGGGGTTTTTGCAGAGAAAGGCACGTCCTTTGGCCAAAGCCAGGATGATATGTGCATTATGCCCATCACGCGTTTCTTTGAGGACTACGGCGAAGCAAAACGCTCGGTCAACATCGCGACCCAGTCGCTTTCGCAGGAGAGTTATAACCGCACGCTAGACAAAGGAATCGGCGCCATGCGAATGGCGCGCAATCTGGACGCCAACCAACCTAACGATTTCGAAATTTATTCTAACGACTCACTCAAAAGCGCCTTTACATCTGTTGCCGGCGTTGTTCGCGTCGGCGCTTTTGTTATCAGTTTCATCGCGCTGGTCGCTGCCGGCATCGGGATTATGAATATCATGCTCGTTAGTGTGACGGAGCGAACCAAGGAAATAGGGATCCGTAAATCAATCGGCGCGCGCAGTCGCGATATCATGCGCCAGTTTTTGACAGAAGCCGTCTTCATTTCGGAAGCGGGCGGGATACTGGGAATTCTACTCGGAGTTATCGGCGGCGACTTACTCGCGTTGTGGCTCAAGGCCGATCTCATCTTTCCTTTTGGCTGGGCCATTGCCGGGTTGATCGTCTGTTCAGGCATCGGTATCGGCTTTGGCTATTACCCAGCCTATCGCGCGGCCAAGCTCGATCCGATCGAGGCATTGCGCTTCGAATAAGGTATCTCGTTAACAAGCCGGGGCATGCAACATGCGCTTGCATGGCTGTGACGTGCGCGCGGCTTTTTTCTCTCGCGGGCCCGAATTGTTCTTACCGTTTCCGAATCGACCTAGCCATTAGTGAGATCTGTACCCAGCATTCTGTTAGTTTGAAGAATAAGATGCGATTCGCAGCAGCGATTACATCCGCCCTAAGGAAGTTCGCACCAAGCCATTTGACGCAGGTAGTTCCGGTGTTGAGTGAATCGGTCGCCGCGGCGAGGAAAACGATGCCAGAGCTTGTCATCATCGACTTAGATGTCTGGCCATGTGCCGGAGATGATGACGACGGCAGAACGCCACTCGAATGTTGTGGCTACGATTATCAAGCCGTTCAACGCAAGCGCGCTGATTTCGCTCGTGCGGAGAATGCTCACCTGCGGACCGCTAGCGCCAGATTAGAAAGAGGTCAGGCGATTCCTCCCAGTCCCACCAGGACGGATACTCATGGCGCTCGCAGCTATTGCTCCAAACCAACTGCACGGAACGTTGCATCGACGTGGCGCAGGTGAACATCGATTGAGC
>JBDUCP010000180.1:0-2771 GCA_040003405.1 Verrucomicrobiota bacterium | reverse complement strand
GTTGTGTGCGCGGCCTTGCTCGGAATGTTAACGGCCTACTGCGTCGCGCGGTGGTGGCGCTTGCGGTCGGAGACGTAGCTTCAGTCGCCTTGCCGTACTGCTTCGGCGAAGGCGACATCGCCAGCTTTCAAATCCAATTCCGCCTCTTGAGACGTGCCGAAAACCTGCGCCCGCGCGTCATCGAAGTCGCCTTCCCAGCGCGCGACCACAATCGTGGCGAGACAGTTTCCCATCAGGTTCACCGCGGAGCGGCCCATGTCCATCAGCTCATCGATGCCGAAAATAACCGCCACCCCTATCGGTCCCAAGCCTGCGGGCAGAAAGCTGTTCAACGTGGCCAAAAGCACGACTGCGGAGGAACGCGGAACGGCGGCGACGCCTTTTGATGTCACCATTAACGCGAGCATCATCATGATCTGCTGGCTGAGGCCCATGTGCTGACCGGTGGTGGCTTCGGCGGCTTGCGCCACAAAAACCGAAGCGGTCGCGAGATGGAGCGTCGAGCCGTCGAGGTTAAAGGAATATCCGGTAGGCATGACGAAGCCAACGATGCGTTTGGGCACGCCGATGCGCTCCATCGCCTGCATGGCTTTGGGCAGGGCGGACTCGCTGCTCGTAGTGGCGAAGGCGATTGCCGCCGGCTCGCGCACAGCCTTAATGAATTGGCGGATGGGCACGCGCGCGATGAGCATGACGAGGCCGAAGACGAGCACGACGAAGATCGTTAGGCCAAGATAGAGCGTGAGGATAAGATTACCCAAATTCACCAAGACGCCGAGGCCCTGAGTGCCGATGGTGTGCGCCATCGCGGCGCCGACACCGATGGGCGCGAACATCATCACGTAGTTGGTGAATTTGAACATCACCTGCGAGAGACTCTCCATCGCGCGGAGCATCGGCTTGCCTTTTTCGCCGACAGCGGAAACGGCCATGCCGAAGAGCACGGCGAAGGCGACGATCTGGAGCACATCCCCGCGCGCGAGCGATTCCACCACGCTCGAGGGAAAGGCATAGACCAGCGTTTCGATGAGCGTCTTGGGATGGCTCTGCCCGATTTTTTGCACGATGTCGGTGCTGGCGGGTGCAAGCACGACACCGACGCCTGGTTTCGTTAGGTTGACCACGGTCAGGCCGATGACGAGCGCGGCGGTGGTGACGATCTCGAAGTAGATGAGCGCCTTCACGCCCATGCGCCCGACCTTTTTTAGATCGCCGCCGCCAGCGATGCCGACGACGAGGGTTGAGAAAACCAGCGGGCCGATGATCGACTTGATCAGGTTCAAAAAAATGTCGCGCAAAAAATAAACGCTGTTGCCCCATTCCGGGCGCAGCCAGCCGATAAAGCCGCCGACGACCAAACCGATCATGATCTGCGTGGTAAGCGAAGGGCGATACCAGGGGCGGCTGGCTAATGGTAGAGACGTTGCACTCATTGCGTGTCGTCTTTATCACAAGGCGGCAAGGTAAAACAGGCTGCATTTCCGCTCGGGTAGCACGCGTCTCACGTGCGCTACCCAGAAAACTGCGCTCAATTGATGCGTGTTTCTTACGCATCTTGAATGCACGGCCTGCGGAGTGCGCCATGAGTGGTCGCGTTTGCAAAATCTTTGCACCGCCTGTCATAAACCTCTCTTTGCGAATTACGATCTTGCCGCGGTCGGTCGCGTTCTTTCGCGTGAGGCATTGGCTGGTCGCGAGAAATCGTTATGGCGCTATCGCGAAGTGCTGCCACTGCCGGCGGATGTTGAGCCGACATCGTTAGGAGAAGGCGGTACGCCGCTTTTGCACGCCACGAAATTCGGGAAGGCGCTTGGCCTAACGAGTCTTTATGTAAAAGACGAAGCGCAAAATCCCACGCAGAGTTTCAAAGCGCGCGGCATGACTGTCGCCGTCTCGATGGCGAAACATCTTGGCGCGACCAAACTCGCGGTGCCGACCGCCGGTAACGCGGGCGGAGCCCTTGCTGCTTACGCCGCACGCGCTGGACTCGAGGCGCACATCTTCATGCCTAACGACACGCCGCGGGCCAACATCATCGAGTGCCGCGAACTTGGCGCGCACGTGACATTGATCAATGGCCTCATCACCGATTGCGGCGCGGAGATCGCGCGACGGAAAGATGCCGAAGGCTGGTTCGATATGTCCACGCTCAAGGAACCATATCGCGTCGAAGGAAAGAAAACGCTGGGCTACGAGTTAGCAGAGCAATTCCACTGGACTCTCCCCGATGTAGTTATTTATCCCACCGGCGGCGGCACCGGTCTCATCGGCATGTGGAAAGCGTTCGATGAAATGGAGGCGCTGGGCTGGATTGGGAAGGCGCGACCGCGCATGTTTTCCATTCAAGCGAGTGGCTGCGCGCCGATCGTGCGCGCGTTTGAAGCCGGCGAGAAAGTTGCCGCGGAATTTTCCGATGCACACACCTGCGCTTCGGGTCTGCGAGTGCCAAAAGCCATCGGCGATTTTCTCATGCTGGATATTCTGCGCGCCTCGAAGGGGGGCGCTGTGACGGTGGATGACGAAGCAATGATCCGCGCTACTCGTGAAGTCGGAGCGAGCGAAGGAATCTTCGTTGCACCAGAAGGCGCCGCCTGCTTCGCCGCTTTACGCTCGCTGTTTGGGGACAGACAAGTTTCCGGCGAAGAGCGCATCGTTATCTTCAACACCGGTTCGGGAATTAAGTATCTCGATTGCTACGAACAGTAGCCGGACGTGTTTGGCGGAGGGGGTGGGATTCGAACCCACGAGGGCTTGCGCCCTGCCGGTTTTCA
>JBDUCP010000058.1:0-9356 GCA_040003405.1 Verrucomicrobiota bacterium | reverse complement strand
CGCCGAGGCGGTCGCGCGCCTGACCAAGTACAATTGGCATTTGCGTGTGGCGCTGGATGCCGCCGGATGACCCTTAAGCATTAGCCCTTCTCTCTCGCATTTTTTTCTAGCATTATGCAGAGCAGCTAGGATCGATAAAAAAGTGAATGATGATAAGCGCAGTTGTCATGCGGCGCACGAAGCACATTAGAACTCAACCAAAAGGAAAAAACATATGCTCTGGACTGTCTTTGTTGTTCTCTTAATTCTCTGGCTCCTTGGCTTCATCGGTCACGTCGGTGGCGCGCTTATTCATGTGCTGCTCGTCATTGCGGTCGTCGTCCTGATCATTAATTTGATCTCCGGCCGGCGGACGCTCTAATCGGTCTTCCGACATGAAACCCACCGGCATCGGCGGGATCATTCTGATCGCGATTGGCATCGTCATGCTGGCGTACGGCGGCTATACGAGCTTCACCACAAAAGAAAACGTGGCCAAGCTCGGGCCTCTCGAAATCAACCGGCATGAAGAGCATCCTGTCCCGATCGGTCCTATTGTCGGGGGAATCTGCATCGTCGGCGGGATCGTGTTGCTGGTGTCCGGAAACAAAGCGAGCTGACCCGCTCCTTTGGGTTTGACTACCGCGATGCCTTGAGCACCGCAAAGGTCTTGCTGCCTTTGCGGTCGAGATAAAGCAAAATTCCTTTTTGCGGGTTCGCTTTGTTCAGCGCTTCCCGGAAGGACGCGACGCTGGCGATCCGCTTTCCGTCCACCTCGGTGATGACATCCTCACGTTGAATATCCTGCGCGGCGGCCAGGCTGTTGTCGGCAACGTCGGTCACGATGACGCCTTGTTTCACGCCAAGCTTCAGACGAGTGGCGACCTCCTTGGTTAGTTCCTGCACTTGCAATCCAAACTTGGTCGCGTCTTCCGGTTTCGGCGGCACAGCCGGATTAATTTCGTTGGCAGCACGGGCAATTGCCCCCGGTAATTCCCCCGTCGTCACCGCAATCTTGATCGTCTCGCCCTTTCGCCAAACCGTGAGCGTGACGCTCTGACCGACTTTCTTTTTTAGAATCTCGCGCTGCAACTGCGTGTCACTCGCCACTGACACCGTGTCCACCTGGGTGATTACATCGAACGGGCGCAGATCGCTTTTGTAAGCCGGCGCATCGGCTTCAATCGTCCGAACGACTACGCCCTTATCGAGACCTTTGAACAAATCGCGGATCGACGGATCGTCGCCTAACGACTCGATGCGGATGCCGAGCCACGGCCTAACGATCTTGTGACCGGTGATTAGCTGCTGTCCGATTTCGTTGGCTAGATTGCTCGGAATGGCGAAGCCGAGACCGCGGTTCATTCCGTTGATCAGCGTGTTCATGCCGACCACCTTCCCATCGATGTCGCAGAGCGGACCGCCGCTGTTGCCGGGATTGATCGAGGCGTCGGTCTGCAAATAATCCGAGATGGAATCGCCGCTCATCAATCGGTTGCGGCCTTTGCCGCTGATCACGCCGTAAGTAAACGTGTAGTCGAGTTTGAACGGCGCGCCGATGGCAAAGGCGAATTGCCCTACCCGCACCGCCTCACTGTCGGCCAGTTGCACCACCGGCAGATTGGTCGCTTCGATCTTGATCACCGCGACGTCGGTCTTTTCATCCAGCCCCACGATTTTTGCTTGAAACTCATGGCCGTCTTTCAACTTCACGCTCACCTGATCCGCGCCCTCCAGGACGTGGCAATTCGTCAGGATATAACCGTTCGCACGTACGATAAAACCGGAACCTTCGGTCTGGATGGGTTGCGATCCGCGGGGGCCGAACCGCGGCGCGTTCTCATCCTGCGGGCCTTGCGAGAAGAGATCGTCAATGGTCGCGCCCTCGGTCAGGTCGTTTTTCTTTGTTACTTCGATAATGACCACGCTGGGTGCAACGATTTCGAAAACTTTGGTGAAAGCGTTGTTGAGTTGGTGAACAACATCCTTACCTGCTTCGGCCGCGGCCGGAGGTACCGTCGGGGTGGGCGAAATCTCCGGTTGGGCGAGAGACGCGGCGGCCCGGGTGGAGGCGACGGCCACGAAAATTAAAACCAGTAGGGGACGCATGGCTTTGGATTTGGACACGATTTCGACGATAGCCGTTCAATAGGCAACTGGCGAATACCGCCCGTTCTGCGCGTTCCCCACGAAAAGATAAAGAGACACACCCAGAGGTGCCTGCATTGACACGATTGTTAAGGCCATTAACCTTTTGCTCTACAATTGAAAATGCACACTCTTGCCCCTGGAAAAATGGACGGAAAAGAGTTCGTCTCCCACGCGCCCGGCTATTGGCCCGACGTTCCCGCGGAACTCTGGAATGATTGGAAATGGCAGCTCAAAAATCGCGTCACGTCGCTCGCGCAATTGGAACAGCATCTCGAGCTTTCCACTGAGGAACGCAGCGGCGTCCTCCTCTCCGGTACCAAGCTCGCGCTCGCCGTCACGCCGCATTTTTTTAATCTCATCGAACGCGATAATCCCGATTGCCCCATCCGGCGTCAGGTCATCCCGCGCATCGAAGAGACTTGGGCCTCACCATACGATATGGCCGACCCGTGCGGCGAAGATGCGCACATGCCGGTGCCCGGCCTCGTCCATCGCTACCCCGACCGCGTCCTCTTTCTCGTCACCGACCGGTGCGCCAGTTACTGCCGGTATTGCACCCGCAGCCGCGTCGTCAGCGGCGTCGGCGAACAGGAATTGCACACTGATTTTGAAGAAGCATTTCGTTACTTGGAACAACACACCGAAGTGCGCGACGTGCTCCTCTCCGGCGGCGACGCCCTCATCTTTAGCGACGACAAACTCGAGCGCATCCTCCGCCGGCTGCGCGCTATCCCGCACATCGAATTTCTGCGCATCGGTACCCGCGTCCCGATCTTCCTCCCGCAACGCATCACGCCCGAGCTTTGCGCCATGCTCGCCAAATATCATCCGCTCTGGATGAGCGTCCACGTCAACCATCCCCGCGAGCTCACCCTCGAAGTGAAACAAGCCCTCGAGCGCCTGGCCAATGCCGGCATCCCTCTCGGCAACCAGAGCGTTCTGCTCGCAGGCGTGAACGACAACATCGACACCATGAAAACCCTCGTGCACAAGCTCCTCATGTGTCGCGTGCGGCCCTACTATATATACCAGTGCGATTTGATTAACGGCTCCTCGCACCTGCGCGCCTCCGTCGCCAAAGGCATCGAAATCATCGAAGGCCTGCGCGGGCACACGACCGGCTACGGCGTTCCGCAATTCGTCATCGACGCCCCCGGCGGCGGCGGCAAAGTGCCGATCAATCCCGGCTACGTTTTGTATCACGACAACGAAAAAATCGTCATCCGCAACTACGAAGGAAAAATCTTCGAATATCCCGAGACCGGCGGTGACGAAACCGTGCAGTTCGCGCCGCAGCGGGAATACCATGACGAGTATTTGTATTCATAGGACCTTTCGACCGGGCTCGGCCTAATTGGATTAGAGCGGAGGCTTTTTATGGCAGATCCGAACAAGTAAGCGGAAGGCCGCAGTTTTGCTCGCCCCGGAATAGATTGGCCGGGCCTTAGAATAACCGAATACCTCACCATAAATTATCGAACCCAATATTTTCATTACGCTTTTTTTGGAGCGGACGGTTTGATCGGAGTGGCCACTGCGCCGGCAAGCACTCCGACTTTGTGAAAGCCGCGCTAACGCAATAAGCGCTCGAGCGATGGATCCGCTTCGGCGCCGAGCGAAGTCGCTTTCGCGTAATGCTGCTTGGCGAGTTCTTTCGCTGGCGGCTTTCCCGTCGCGTAAATGACGGCGAGATTAAAATGCGCATCGGCGTAGCCGGGGTTCGCCGCAATCGCGTCGAGCATTTCTTTTTCGGCCGCTTCCTGCCAGCCTTTTTGGCTGGCGGTGATGCCGAGATAATTATGCGCCGTCGCGCTCCGCGGATTAATGCCGAGTGCCTTGGTCAGCTCCGTGACCGCGTCGTCGAACTTACTCTGTCGGTAATAAACGATGCCGAGAGTCGTGTGCGAGAATTCGTCTTTCGGCGCGATGGTGACGGCTTTCTTCAACATCAGTTCGGCCTCTTTTAATTTGCCGGTACGAAAATAAACGACGCCCAGATTCGAGAGGGAGTAGAGATTGTTTGGGCTCTTGGCCAGAATGTCCTGATACTGTTTTTCGGCCGCGTGATATTTCCCGCGATCGAAATTTTCTTTCGCGTCGCGCGCCAGTGCGGCCAAATCTTCCGGCACGCCCGGTTTGGCCATCGTCTGAACGGAAGGATTTCCCGAACTGGTCGCGTCGTCACCGGATGGCTGTTTCGCGTTAGGATTATTTACCGACACGGGCACCTGTTTCGCTACGCTGAAGCTGGCCTGGAGTGCCGCCGGGTTGCTCTCGGAAATGGTGACGACCGGTTGCCCCAAGAGCGCGAGTTCGTCCGCGCTGAGCTTTGTGACCGGTTGCGCGAGCAGTTCAATCTGTTGATTGAGCGTTTCTGATTTGATCTGTAATTTTTCGAATTCGGCCAGCATCAATTTCTTCGCCTGGTCGCGTCGCGCTTCTTCTTGTCGTTCCCGCACCACGATACGGCGGAGCATTTTATTTTCTTTCGTTAGGCGCGCGGTCGCTTCCGCGTTCGCGCCCGTTAGTTTCGCCTTTGCCAAAGCGCCGCTGGCTTCGTCGAGTTGCGAGCGCAAATCGGAAACGGTCACTTCAAAATCCTTGTTCTGCTTTTGTCTGGCCGCGAGTTGTTGGCGCAACTGTTCGACCTGCCGTTTCACTTCGGCGATCTCCTGTTCTTTTTTCGGTTTGTCGGCACCGATATCGCGCACGCTCCTTTCCGCGTCGGCTAATTTCACTTTCAGCTCCGTATTTTCCGCGACCAGAATTTGCACGCGATCTTGCGCCGCCTCCGCCTGGGATAAGCGGCTGCGCGCTTCCTTTCCCGCACCCTTTGTTTTTTCGAGATCACTCTGTGCCTTCTCCAGTTTCGAATCTGTTTCCTTCAAGCGGCGATTGAGCGATTCTTTTTCCTTTTCGACGGTTGTGTATTGGCTGCGCGATTTCTGTAGTTCGGATTGGAGCTGGTCCACTTTCTCGCGCAATTTTTTTGTCGCATCCTGAATGGCGGAGTCGTTCGCGACCGGTGCGCGCGGTTCGCTTTGCGGCACCGGAATGCGCGCCTCACCTGTCTGCGCGGGCCCGAGATCAACACTCGGCTCTGCCGGCCCCGCGGTGGTGGGGAGGACCGGCGTCGCAGAGGAGGCAGGTGGTGGCTTGGAGGTAACGGCCAAATCCTTTTGGGAGGAGAGTTTGTTCTGCACGCGCAGAATATTTTCTCCTATTTTGCGACTGCGGTAATCGACAATGGCTGGCTGCCAGTCTGAGTGCGCTTTGCGCAATTCTTCGAGAAGGCTGCCAGCAAAACGGAACTTGGCGAGCGCGGCTTGGAATTGATTATCGTGCTCGAGTTTCTCGCCCTGCTGCGAAGTCATGTACGCTTTAAGAAAAACGTCGCTCGGGTCATCCGATTGGGCGCAGAGGCAAGCCGGCGCGAGGAAAAAGTAGAAACCAGCAAACAAAAGAAGACCGATTTTCTTCATGTTTTCAAGGAAGCGGATGATACCCATACAGGAGGGAGATGCAACGGCAGCGTTGACGGACTCGGCGATAACAAAGCGACGCCTGTGCCATCTTCTCCTCTTTGCCTTTGCAATTCGCCCAGCGAAATCTACCTTCGCAAACGACGGTGGCCATAGCTCAATGGTAGAGCTCCAGATTGTGATTCTGGCTGTTGCGGGTTCGAGTCCCGTTGGCCACCCCGCGGAACATCAAACCTAACAAATCATCATATGAAAACATTCTTAATCGTAATCTTGCTGTCGTGCGTTTTTCTTACAGGAGCCTGTTCTCCTTCCAGAGAAGAGCCGGAAAACACGGTGCAGACGACGCCGCGTCCTGATCTGAAGACGGACGCCGAACGACTTCAACAAGCAACTGCGAAAGCTGCGGCGGAGAGAGAGCGTGCCGCTCACTCTGACGCTATAGCGACTCCACCCGCGTCCGACCACTGATCAGAATTATTGTTTCCGGCACGGGCGAAGTCTGCACTCATCAGACTGGTTTGAACCGAGCGCAACTCGTTACCGTAACCGCAGTCTTGTGCCGATAATCACGATTTTTTTAATGCCCGTTATTCCGTAAAAAAACCTTGACCTCTTTTTTAAATCCTGACAAAACCTCTCCAAACACGAATAAACTGGACTACTTCCTAGAACTCACCTAGAAGTTTGGTCCACTAGCGTTTTTAGCATCAAACATTCAGCAACCAGGAGTTCCATTATGCGCCGCACTAAAATCACCGCGTTTATCGCTCTCATTACTATATCTGCGTTCTTGCTCGCCTTGAGTTTCACGCTTGCAGGGGGCAAGACGGAAACCGAGTCAGCCGTGCAGAAAAATCAAACTCCTATCACTCGAGGGAAAGTAACGGAATACCCCAACGGGGTTTTCAAAATGGAACCGGAGGCTTTCGGAATCACAGGACCTGTGCGCGATTTGCCGACCTTCGATCCGGATGCGGCGGCTAAAATTACCGCTTACCGGACACGCGAAGAAATCAGAAAACAGCAATTGCGTGAGCAGGGTGTATCGGAAGATGAAATCCAAAGAGAAGATATCAACCGGCTAAACGCCGAACAAATTCAGAAGGTCTCTCCCGGAGCTGGTAAAGGACCCTTCCGTGACCCGTTAGTAGATAAGCATGTGGGTCGTGACGATCCGCAGGCCATGCCCACACCGAGTTTAACCTTTGACGGCGCGACGTGGGCTGATAACGCGGCCCAGGGAATCGGCGGTGTGTTGCCCCCGGATACAAATGGCGATGTTGGGCTAAATCACTACGTCAGTTCCGTCAATAAAGTGTATAAAATCTTCAACAAGAATGGGACGGTTGCCGCAGGCCCATTCAGGACAAATGCCTTGTTTAACGGCTTGCCAGCCACCGACCCCTGCCGTACTCGTGACGACGGCGACCCGGTCGTGATCTATGATCCGCTGGCGGACCGTTGGCATATCAGTCAATTCTCGCTTCCTGGGAACCCGAGCAACTATCAATGTATCGCCCTCTCTGTGACCGGCGATCCGACCGGTTCTTACTACGTCTGGCGCTATACTTATCCGGGAAATCGATTTAATGATTATCCGAAAGTAGGTGTGTGGCCGGACGGCTATCACATGACTTTCAACCAGTTCAATAATGCTGGCACCGTTTTCTTAGGATTAGGTATCTTAACGCAGGACCGGGTCAAAGCTTTGGCTGGCGACCCGACTACTTCGGTTGTTTACAAGGATGTATATCCGATTGACTCCGGGGCGGGTGGCGCGCTTCCCTTGGACGTTGATGGCATTGTGGCTCCGCCAGTTGGTATGGCGGAAGTCATCGGCGAGTTTAGGACTAACCCGGACGGGATTCGCTATTACAAATGGGTGCCTAATTTCTTCGCGCCGGAAAGTTCAACATTCACTGTCTTGCCGGATGCGGCTTTAGCGCCGTTTGATGCCAGAAATCCGCCCGGTCGTCCGGATATTGAACAACTGGGAGGTGCGAATCTTGATTCGCTTTCCGATCGTATGATGCACCGTCTCGCTTATCGAAACCTGGGCACACAAGCAGCTCCGGTTAATTCTGTGACCGGCAGTTTTACGGTCAATGTTAGTGGTGTTAATCCGACAACGCCGGCAACCTATCAAACCGGTGTTCGCTGGTTTGAGATGCGGCGATCGGGCGACGCCTTTACGGTATTCGACCAGGGAACCCATAATCTTGCACCCGGCAATGGCCTCGGTTTAAACAATTGGATGAGCAGCCTTGCGCAAGATAATAGAGGAAATCTGGCGTTGGGCTTTAGCCAAGCTGGGACCACGCAACTGGCTGACATTAAAGTCGCTGGTCGCACGAACAATGTCATGAATAGCGGAACTCTTAACGAGGGCGAAGCATTGTTCTTTGCCTCCGCCGGCGCGCAAACCAGCACGAGTAATCGTTGGGGCGATTATAGCGCGATGAATATTGACCCGGTCGATGACTGTACATTTTGGTATATCCAGGAATACTATGCTGCTACCACTGGGGCCAATTGGTCCACGCGCATAGGTAAATTCAGTTTTCCGAGTTGCACGGCGGCCCAGAAGGGAACGATTCAAGGAACGATTACTTTCTGTCCAACTGGTGCGCCCATTAATCAGGCTACGGCTATTGCCACTGGTGGATATGCTCGTGTAACCGGCGCGCCCGGAACCTATTCGATGACGGTGTCGCCGGGAACCTACACGGTGACGGCGAGCAAGACCGGCGGTTTTGTCACTACCAGCGGAGGACCCGTAACAGTCGCGAACGGACAAACCGTAACCGTTAACATTTGTATGGCCCCCGCCGCGGTTCTTGTTCCCGGAACGGCCACGATCGTAAGCGAAAGTTGCAATCCGCCTAACGGCACGATTGATCCAGGCGAAACTGTGACCGTTGCCTTCGGTGTGCAGAACACGGGTATGGCGAATACTGTTAATGATATGGGCACGCTGCAACCTGGCGGCGGCGTAACTGCACCGGGTGGGCCACAAAATTACGGAGTAATTGTGGTGGGCGGTCCGGCGGTAAGCAGGACTTTCACTTTTACGGCAGATCCGGCGCTTCTCTGCGGAGATAGCATTACTGCGACAGTTACACACATGGACGGAGCAAACAATTTTGGTAGCATTGTTTACACGCTGCCGACCACTGGCGTCGCCGGTTCTCCTACTACCAGGAGTTACGCCGGAGTTCCGGCGTTGATACCGGATAACAATGTGAACGGTGTTAATGTCATTCTAGCGGTTAGCGGTTTAACCGGCAGGATTGCCGACCTGGATTTCCGGCTTGATGCCCTGACGGGTTGCGACAATACCGCCGGCAATTCCAATGCCTCCGTGACGCACCCTAATATCGGGGACTTGAGATTCAAGCTCACCTCGCCCGAGGGAACGACGGTTAATTTGATTACGAATCGCGGCGGTGCAGGCGATAACTACTGTACTGTGTTGCTCGATAGCGAGGGTGGTTTCCCATCTGTTTCAACCATTCCTGCCACAGGGGGCGTAACTGGCAACTTTACACCGGAGAGCCCGCTGACGGCATTTAACGGACAGAATCCCAATGGTAACTGGACACTCAATGTCGCTGATAGCGTTTCTGGCAATAGCGGTAGACTTAACCGCTTTTCCTTGATCATTACGCCGCGGGTGTGCTGCGCCGCGGGAGCGACACCCACACCTACTCCCACGCCGACGCCTACTCCCACGCCGACGCC
>JBDUCP010000057.1:0-9429 GCA_040003405.1 Verrucomicrobiota bacterium | reverse complement strand
CGTGGCCATGCTGATGCCCAGCATGTTGGCGGCTTTTCCGCGGGAGCCGCCACATTGGTTCAGCGTGGCGTCGATGTAGCCGCGCTCCTGTTCCTGAATGAACTTGCCGAGTTTTTTGCCCCACCGGCATCGAGGCCATGGCTTGGTCGGCCTTCTCCCCCTGCGCCATGGCGACGATTTGCGGCGGCAGATCGCTCGTCAGGATCTTGCCTTCGTCGCATAAGGCGCACGCGCGTTCGATCGCGTTCTCCAACTCGCGCACGTTGCCCGGGTAATCGTAGTGACAAGAATATCGACCGCGAGCGGATCGATCGTCTTCGGCTCGCCTCCCGAGGCGCTGGCCTGCTTTTGCAAAAAGTGATTCACCAGCAGCGGCACATCTTCCAGTCGCTCGCGCAGTGGTGGAATTTCGACCGGAATCACCGCGAGACGGTAATACAAATCTTCGCGGAAAGTTCCGTCTTTCATCTTTCCCTGAAGCACTTCGTTGGTCGCACCGACCACGCGCACATTGACGGGACTACTTTTGTTGTCAGCGCAGAGCGGAGAATATTTCAGGTTTGAGAAAAGAAAATCTAAATTGAGAAAACGCTCAGACCGGAGCAAATGTCGTCCCATCCATCATCATCCAACGAACGTCGCTCTCGAATTCGATAATCGAATCGAACAAGTTCCGTCGTGATGGTGTGCCAGGAACGGCGATCAAGTCCGCGCAAAACCCGGGGCGAATTTGACCAAGCGACTCAGACCGGCCGATTGCCCGCGCCGCATGGATGGTCACCATTTCAATGACCTCTCGCGCGGAAAGCCACGGTTCTTTGTCGCGCAGTGCTCGCATTTCGGCGAAGAGGCTGAGACTGGAATTGCTCGCCAGGCTGTCGGTGCCGAGGCAGATGTTGAAGCCGAGTTTGCGCAATTTTTTCAATGCGAATGGAGCGTGCGCGAAAAAAGCGTGGCTGCGCGGGCAGTGCACGATGTGGAATTTCCTGGCGCGCGCGAGGAGATCGAAATCGCTGTCGGTCAATTCGTTTAAATGAGCGATGAGCCACCGCTGATCCACCTCCTGCGTTCGCAGCACATAGGAGAGCGGCGTTTCTCGGCCGCAATCGTCCATCGGGCGCCCGATGCTTTTCAAAAAATCGAACAGGGGCCCGCTCGCGTCGCGAAACATCTGCATCTCCTCGCGCGATTCGGAGAGATGCGTCGTCAGGAGCGCGCCGCGTCCGCGCGCAATTTCGGCGGCATCGGAATAAAGGGACGCGGACGCAGTGTAAGGCGCATGCGGCGCGAGCCCCCACCCGCCTGAACCCGAAAGAGGCATCGTTTGCGCAATTTCGCAGACGCGCACCGCTTCGCGCACGTCAATCATCTCGGCACCCCACCAGGTTCGAAGCGGCGGTCGCGGCAAGCGCGAAATCAATTCCGGAAATGCCGTCAGATTCACCAGCGTGGTCGTTCCAAAGTTTTTCGATTCAGTAAAACCAGCGGCGATAGAGGCAAGATAGTCCTCCTCGGATAACGCCGCTTTGCGCGCGTTGATCGCGCAGATCCAATCGGTGAACGAATGCTGCGGCGCAATCGCGCCGCGCAGCATGGTGTAATCGAGATGGCAATGCGCGTTGATGAAGCCGGGCAGCATGATTTGCTCGCCCAGGTCGACCACTTCGCCCCCGTCGCGCGCGCGTATTTCGTCGAAACGGCCAACGTCGGTGATCCGGTTCCCGATGATTGCGACCGCGCCGTTTTCGATAGGCTCATCTCCCATCGGCACGACAAAGCGCGATCGGATGATCATAAATCGCCTTTGACGATCTTGCGCGCTTCGGCCACCAGCAAGTTGCACGCTTCCTGACAGAGCAACGGGATGGTCTGGTCGTGCTGGGGATCGAATTTTTCCGGCGGCAGTATGGTGGACGCGATTGTCCCACCCTTATCGCGCGGCCAAAGGATGGTGCGCAAGCAGCCGCCATCGGAGCGGCAAAAATTTCCGATGAGCGCATTCGCTTCGTCCTCCCCGATTTTTGCCGCCACGCGATACATACCTGTTTGCCGCGCGAGCGTGTCGCGCAGCGGCGTCACTTCTAGCGTCTCCTTTTCCCAAGCGAAAAACGCCGCCAGTCGCCCGGGATAAAAAAGATCGAGCGCCATGTGCACCTCGGAGACGCTCGTGAGCGTGAGGCGCCAGCCGTGTCGCAGATTCGGCGCGGTCTTCAGCGCGCGATAATTCCCGACGTCATCGAACCGCGCAAGTTCCTCCGCATCTTCGGCGCGGGTGTGAACGGCGAGATGACGGTGGCTCGCGTCATCGCGATGAGTTAGTGCGAACAATCCATCGTCTCCCGCGTCGATCGCGATTTGTCCCATGCCACGACGGCCCTCGGCCAGCCATTTAGTGAGCGCCGCTTCTTGCGCCGGCGAACTCACTTCAGCGCGCGCGAAATCAGGAACGCGGCGCGCTCGAGAATTTCCCGGTCTTCATCTTCAAACGCATTTAGCTTTTCACTCTCCACGTCGATGATCCCGACCACGCGATCCTTCTCCGTCATGATCGGGACCACGATCTCCGATTGCGTGCTGCCAAACGTCGGCAGGTAACGCGGATCCTTGTGCACGTCGGCCACCATGATGGTTTGCCGCGATTCCACCGCTGCGCCGGCTAGCCCTTGGGTGATGGGAAAGCGGGGATAGGCCGGCGGGCACTTGCCGGTTTTCGCCACGATGAAGAAATCTCCGCGCGTGATTTTGTAAATTCCCACCCAGCGATAATCGCGCGCGCCGCGGATCATTTCCGCCATCTCTCCCAGTGCGTCGGGTCCATGCGCTCCGGCTAAAACGAAGGCGCCGAGTTCCTGAAGCATCTTGAAGGTGGCTTCCATTTTAGGAGTTTACTCGCGCGAAGGTCGTTTACGAGGCCGATTGCATTTGCGGTATCAGCGCGTCGAAAGTCTCGGTCTGAGCCACGATCACCTCGGCGAATGCCCGGTCAACTCCGATTGCCTTGGAATAATAGAGCGCGCGCCCCTGGAGTTGATGCGGCTGTAAGGCGCCGCGCGCCGTCGCGTCGATCCCGAGCAGCACCGGAATGTCGTCATAGCTGTGCAATCCATCGGAAATGAAAAGCGGAACGACGACGACATTCGGCGTGTCGGTTATTTTCGCCCAATCGGAAACGAGCGGGGCCTCCTCCATATAAACATTCCGCACCGCCGCGTAATCGCTGGTCGCGCGAATTTTTTCCACCTGCCGTTTCGCCGCCACCGCGCTGTTTTCGTTCAAGTCGGTGCCATGCCCCACGATCAACAGACTTGTTTCCCGCTCCGTCACCCCCGGCGCCACCGCGCGCGCGCGTTGCCGCAGCAGGTCGGTGATGGCGGCGTGATTGCCGACCGGCTCGCAATATTTCCAAATCTGACCGTTTGCTCGCTTGGTCGTGCGGCCGGTTAATTCCAATTCACGCGGAATCACCGTCTGGGTGAAGTATCCCTCGCTGATAAAATTGGGCACGACGTAAACCTCGCGCACTGAGGTGGGATCGAACAGAAACAACGCGTCGCGCAAGCTCGGTTCTTCTTTCCAAAAAGCGCAGCCAACATCGGCAAACAATTTTCGACGCCGGATTTCTGCGGCGTGTGCAAGCGTTGGAGCGCTCGAATCGGGATTCACGGTCGAACCGTGGCCCACGATGAGAAGCGCGCTGGCGGACTGCATGGCGGAAAACGTCCAACGCCTCACGCCCAACGTCCAATGGCGAATTCAGAACTCTGCCTTAAATTGCCCCATGCGCTTTCGCACTTATAAAAACACCGACTTGAAAGTCAGCGAAGTCGGCTTTGGGCTCTGGACTATCTCGACCGGCTGGTGGGGAAATTTCACCGAGGGTGAAGCGATCGCGCTCATGCACAAAGCGTTCGATCTCGGCATTAACCTTTTCGACGCCGCGGACACTTACGGTAACGGTTTGAGCGAAGAATTGATCGCCAAGGCTTTTCCGAAACAGCGCGATGAGATTGTGATCGCGACCAAGGTCGGGTACGATTTCGTCACCCACGGCGACAGCCGCGGCCGCGGGCAGCGCGAAATCCCACAGGATTTTTCGCCCGATGCGATCGTGCGGGCGACCGATGCGGCGCTCAAGCGATTAAAAACCGATCGCATCGATCTCCTTCAACTCCACAACGTGCGGCTGGAGCAGGTCTCTGACGACGCGGTTTGGACGACGCTGGAAAAATTGCAGGCGAGCGGCAAAATTCGTTACTACGGCATCGCGCTCGGGCCGGCCATCGGCTGGCTTTACGAAGGGATTAACTGCATCCGCGAACGCAACATCACCAGCGTGCAGCACATCTACAATCTGCTCGAACAACACCCGGGCCGCGCGCTCCAGGACGCCGCGACCGATGCCGGCAAAGACACGATGTTCCTCATTCGCGTAACGCATTCATCTGGCATGCTCGAGGGGAAATACACCGTTGAGACTGTTTTCCCGCCGACCGATCATCGCAGTCATCGTCCGCGCAGTTGGCTCCTCAACGGCGTGCAGAAAATTAATCGCCTCCGTTTTCTTGAAACGACTGATCGCTCGTTAGGCCAGGCGGCGCTGCTCTGGCTGCTGGAAGACGAACGCGTCGCGTCCACCTTGCCGAACATTTACGAGGAAGCACAATTGGTGGAGTTCGCTCGTGCGCCCGACTGTCCGTCGCTGAGTAGGGACGAAATGGAAAAAATCGCCGGCCTCTACGCGGAAAATTTCGGAGTGGAACGTGAGGAACCGAAATTCAAAGGGACGATGGAGTTGCCCGTCAGGGAAACAGCCGCCGCGGTATAATTAGTCCGATTCGTCTTCCTCGACCGGCTGGGCGCGGCGGATCGTCGGCTGCGTCTGTTCGTCCTCAGATTGCGCGCGCCGGTGGCGGCGGTGGTTGGCGGTCTCTTTTTTGTAAACGTCTTTCAACACCGCCGCGATCATTGGGGCGGCGGCCGATCCGCCATGCACTTTGCTGCCGACTTCGCCTTCGTAGAGCGCGGCGAAGGCGTATTGCGGTTTGTCCGCCGGCGCGAACCCAGCGAACCATGCGGCCGTACGCTCCTTCGTTTTCGGACCCCATTGCGCCGTGCCGGTTTTGCCCGCCACTTCCACGTTCTCGAGACTGGCCTGGTGCGCGGTGCCGGAGGCTCCGTTGACGACATTGATCATCCCCCTGCGCAGTTGATCCGTCGTGGAGGGAGACAGGGCGAGCGTTCTTTTTTCGCGCACCTGGAACGCACTGACGATTTCGTTATCAACCGTCTGCACCTGCTGCACCAGCCGCGTTTGATAAAACGTGCCGCCGTTCCCGATGATGGCCATCGCCTGCGCCATTTGCAGCGGCGTCACTTGCGTGTCGCCCTGACCGATGGAGAGATTCGCGATATCGCCGTTGAGAAATTTGCGGCCGTGCGTCGCCTTCATGTACTGGTCGTTAGGCACGCGACCTTCCACTTCGCCGCGCAATGGAATGCCGCACTTCGCGCCGAAGCCGAGCTGTTGCGCCCAATCCAGAATTTGCTCCGCGCCCGTCTTGATGCCGGCTTGATAAAACCAGGTGTCGCACGATTCGGTCAACGCCTGCACAAAATTCATCGACCCGCGCCCGGTTTTTTTCCAATTGTGGAACGTGAGATTACCGATCTGTAGCGCCGGCATGCAATCGAACTCGTCATCCGCGCGCACCGTGCCGCTCTCCAACGCGGCGATGCCTACGGCCACCTTGAAAGTGGAGCCGGGTGGATACGACGAACGAAACGCGCGCGGCAGCAGCGGGATGTCGGGGTCGTCCTGTAGCGCTTTGAATTTCTCGGTCGAAATGGTGGGCGTGAATGCGTTTGGGTCGTAGCTCGGCCACGAGGCCATCGCCAGAATGTCACCGGTGTTCGGATCGATCATCACGATTGCGCCTTTCTTTCCGGTGGCTTCGAGCGCTTTCTCGGCCAGCTCCTGCAAATGCAGATCGAGCGTCGTGATCACAGTGTGACCAGGCATGGGCGGCGTCACGATTTTCTCGGATGTCTTGCGGCCATCCTTGTCGAAAGTTATCTTGTATTCACCGTGCTTGCCGGTCAGCACTTGGTTAAAGGTTTGTTCGAGACCTTCGCGACCCTCGGTCTCCGGCCAAAGCACTTCGTGATTGTCGATGATGCCGTCTGGATTGCGCCCGGTCTTGCCGCTGTAGCCGACAATTTGTCCGGCCACTTTTCCGTTCGGATAGGTGCGCACATAAAACGGCCGCAGCGTTATCCCGGCCGGGAGATGTTCCCGCAATGCATCGTATTCTGAAGCGCTCAGATTTTGCGCGATCTCGAATGGGAGAATGCCGCGGTTGTGATAGTGCCGTTTGATCAGATCGTCGGAAATTTTGACCGAACGACCCAGTCCTTTTTCGGCCGCGCGAATTTTTTCATGCGCAAACGCGAGCAATTGCTCGTCGGAAAAGTCGAGCGGCGTCGGATAATTGATCGCGAGATTATAGGCGAGGCGATTCTGCGCGAGCGGCGCGCCGTTCCGGTCCGTGATCTGCCCACGCGGCGCCGGGATGTCGAGAACGTAGGCGCGCGCCAACTTTTGCGTTTCAAATGTCGGCACGATCGTTTCTTCAAACGGCGATGCAGTCGTGCTGGGCTCGGCCGGCTCAGCGGCCTGGCCGACAGTTGCCAGAACGCCGGCGGCGAGAACGCAGCCCACTCGCTTAGCTACAGTCATCGTCATCACTAACATCCCTCAATGCTGTTGCAAAAATCGATGGACATCTTCCGCCAGCTTTGGGCCGATTCCTTCCGTCGCCGCGATCTGTTCCACCGTCGCTTTGCGCAGGCGATTGACGGAACCGAATTTGCGCAGCAGTAAGTTTTTCCGGTTCTGACTCACGCCCGGACAATCGTCGAGAATGCTCTCCCCGATGCGTTTTTTCATCAGCAGCTGATGGTAGGTGTTAGCGAAGCGGTGCGCTTCATCGCGAATGCGTTGCAGCAAACGCAACGCGCCGGAATCAGGCGGCAACACGAGTGGCAACGCGCGCGCCGGCCGATAAATTTCTTCATACTCCTTGGCGAGGCCGATGATCGGCAGCTCATGCAAACCGAGTCGCTGCAATTCGCGGCAGGCCGAGGAAAGTTGCCCTTTGCCGCCATCGACAATGATCAGGTGGGGCAAACGCACCGCATTCTTACTTTGAACGTTGAACGTTGGACGTTGGACGTTGGACGTTTCCCCTTCCTCCCTCCGCCGCATCCCATCCACCGTTTCCTCCTGCGAAAATTCCGCATCCGGATTGCGCTCGCGATTCTCCAGCAACACCCGCGCATATCGTCGCCTAACGACTTCGGCCATGCTGGCAAAATCATCCTGCCCTTCCACCGTGCGGATGCGATAGCGCCGATAATTGTCCTTATCCGGAATGCCGTTGCGAAAACAGACCATCGAAGCCACCACGTGCGTTGTGGAAATGTTCGAGATATCGAAGCACTCCATCACCGAGGGCAAATGCGTGAGTTGCAGCGCATCGCCGAGCGCTTGCACGTCGCTCACCGGATCGATCGCGCTCGGCAAACTATGCCGCGTAAATCGTCGCATCGGTTTCGTCGTGCGCCGCAAATCTTCCAACATGTTGCGCAACTCGGCCGCCTTTTCGAAGTCGAGCTTCCCCGCCGCCTTCTTCATTTCGTCCTCCACCGCCGCGATCATTTCCCGCGAATGTCCTTCCAAAAAATCGCAGGCCTGCGCCACCCGCTCGCGATACAACTCCGCGCTGATGTCGCTTAATCGCATCGGCACCTGATACGTCGCCGATTTCAATTCGCGCTCCGTCGGCGATCCACGGCCGAACGTGAGCACGCCAAATTTCTTGCGCATGAAGTTAAGCGTTTGCCGCAGCGCGCCGGCCTGCGCGTAGGGACCGAAGTAACGCGCGCCGTCATCCTTCTTGAAACGGGCCAGGCGAAAGCGCGGCCAGTCTTCTCTCGGATCGACCTTCACCACCAGAAAACGTTTGTCGTCACGAAACGAAATATTGTAGCGCGGCCGATATTCCTTGATCAGCTTGCCTTCCAGCAGCAGCGATTCCGGTTCGCTCTGCACCGTGTGCGTCTCAAAATCCCAGACCGCATCGAGCAACGCGCGCGTTTTGATATCAGCCTGCGCGACCTTCGACGGCAGGAAGTAAGAGCCGACGCGTTTGCGCAAATCGCGCGCTTTGCCCACGTAGATCACGCGATTAAACCGGTCGCGCATTAAGTACACGCCGGGCTTGTGCGGCACCTCGTGCACCTTCTTGTTTAAATCCGGTTTCTCTTTGGCGGGTGAGGACATGTGTTGTTCAAAATAATTCTAGTCCAGAAACCGGCGGTTGGAAGATAGTCGCCCATGTTCGATGTGGCGATTGTCGGCGCCGGTCCCGCGGGATCGAGCTGCGCCGCCTTCTGCGCGCAGGCCGGGCTGCGCACGCTGTTGCTCGAACGCGAAGTGTTTCCGCGCGAAAAAGTTTGCGGCGATTGCCTGAATCCGGCGTGCTGGCCGATTTTGCGACGGCTGGAATTGGACGAACGCGTTCGCCTTTTGCCGCATGGCAGGTTGGATCGCGTCGAGTTTATTGGCCTCAGCGGCACGACGGTGCGCGTCGCTCTTCCATCGGATGAGGGACGCGAAATCGCGATCAAGCGCAGCGTGTTTGATAACTTGTTGCTCGATCGCGCGCGCGAGCTCGGCGCCGAAGTGCGCGACGCCACCGTCGTCAGCGCCATTCACAAAATGCCGGGAGGCGATTGGAAAATCGATGTCGTGCGCGATTCCATTCGCGCGCCGATTCTGGTCGCAGCCGATGGACGGAATTCCACCGTCGCGCGCCTGCTCAATTTACTGCCGAAGCCCATGCGCGAACGTGTCGCACTGCAATCGCACATTCCGCTGCCGGAAAATTTCGGCCATCGCGTCGTCCTGCAATTTTTGCGCGAGGGTTATTCCGGCCAGGCGCCCGTCAACGATCACGAATTAAATGTCTGTCTGGTCGGCCGGCCGGATTCCATCTTGAAATTGAAAGCGTGGGCGGAGAAACATTTCGCGATTCCATTCACCCATCCCTGGCGCACGATCACGCCCCTCACGCGCGCCGCCTTATCGCCCAGGCACGGAAATTTATTGCTCGTTGGCGACGCCGCCCGCGTCGTCGAGCCGTTCACCGGCGAAGGAATTTATTATGCGATCGCCTCCGGCGAACTCGCCGCCCAAGCCATCGTTGCCAACAACATTCAAAATTATGCTCGTGCGCACGCCGCGATGTACCGCGGACGATTGTGGATTAACCAGCTCGCCCGCGCCGCCGTCTTGTCGCCACGTATCGGCTCGATGTTCGTGGGCGCCGCCAAAATTCAGCCACTGATTCTTCGATTACTGACATCAAA
>JBDUCP010000179.1:0-2827 GCA_040003405.1 Verrucomicrobiota bacterium | reverse complement strand
GGAAATTGCTACAACGCAAGCCGTCACACTTCTAAATCAAGACACCGACGACGGTCGCGGTGAGATAACAGGCGAGCAGTCCGGCGATCATCGCGCGCAGGCCGAGTCGCGCGAGATCGGCGCGACGATCGGGCGCGAGCACGCCGATGCCGCCGATTTGAATCGCGATGCTGGAAAAATTTGCGAAGCCGCAGAGCGCATAGGTTGCGAGCGTGACGCTGCGCGGATCGAGCTGCGCTTTTTGTTGCGTGAGTGACAAGTAACCGATGAACTCATTCAAGACGACCCGTTCGCCGAGAGTCTGCGCAACGATCTGGCAATCCTTCGGGGTGATGCCCATGATCCAGGCAAAGGGCCAATTGAGATAGCCGAGAAGATTTTGGAACGTCAGCGGATGAGAGACGCCAAACGGCCGCTGCACGAGTGACAACGCGTAATTCGCCAGTGCGACCGCAGCGACGAACGCGATCAGCATTCCGATGACATTGATGGCAAGCGCGATTCCTTCGCCCGCGCCGCGGCAAAGCGCATCGATGCTGTTGACGGTTGTTTTCTTCACGGACGTGGGTGCGGTGCTGCGCGTCTCACTCAGTTCCGTTTCCGGAAACATGATTTTTGCGATGAGCAGACCAGCGGGTGCGCTCAACGCGGATGCGGTGAGCAGATGCCCCGCATCGATTCCCATCTGCGCGTAAACAATCATCACGCCACTGGCAATCGTAGCCATGCCGGTCGTCATGAGCGCCATCAACTCGCTCATGGTCATATGCGGAATGTAGGGCTTGATCAGGAGCGCGGCTTCGGTCTGGCCCATGAAGATGTTACTGGCCGCGCCAAGACTTTCGCTTCCGCTGGTCCGCATGGCGCTGCGCATAACCCACGCCATTCCGTGGACGACGCGTTGCAGAATCCCCCAGTGATAAAAGAGCGATGAAAGCGCTGAGATGACGATGATTGTCGCGGAAATGGAAACGGCGAAAACATAGCTCTTACCCGCACCGAATGCGCTTTTGAGCGAATCCGAATTGGCGAGCGGGCCGAAAACCATTTGTGCGCCTTCAATGGCAAAGACGTTCAGCTTGTCGATGGCGCGCTGCGCTACTGCAAAAAGCGTGAGGCCCATCGGTGTTTTCAAAATGAAAATGGCGATCAGAAATTGCAGACCGAGTCCCCAGAGAACGGTTCGCCACGGAAAATGTTTACGATCGCGCGAGAGCAACCACGCGCACGCGATCATCACGACGAGACCGAAAGCGCTGATTAATCGAAGAGGCATCTCTCGGATTCCATCGGAGATACGGCGAAGTGACAAGAGCTTTGCTATTGCGCGGCGCAATGCCGTGCGGCACCATCAGCGCCTTTCATGAGCACGACTTCTCCTTCGCTCGCGCCGGATGTCGATGTCGATCTGGCGGAGAGCCGCCTTTACAATGTTGATCTTGCGCCCGTGCCGATCGAGCGGCGCAGATGGCGGGTCGGAAGTTATGCCGCGCTGTGGATATCGATGTCGGCGTGCATTCCGACGTACATGCTCGCTTCGTCGCTCATCGGCGGCGGGATGAATTGGTCGCAGGCGATCGTCACCATTTTTCTCGGCAACTTCATTGTCGTCATCCCGATGATCCTAAACGCGCACGCTGGGACGAAGTACGGAATCCCCTTCCCCGTCTTTTGTCGCGCCTCCTTCGGCACGCGCGGCGCGAACATTCCTGCGCTCATGCGCGCGCTCGTGGCCTGCGGCTGGTTTGGAATTCAAACCTGGATCGGAGGCAACGCCATTTACAAGATCGTGTCGATCTTTGTCCCCGCGATCGGGCAAAGTTCAGCAAGTGCATTTGGGATTACGATGCCGCAGTTCATCTGCTTCCTTTTTTTCTGGGGCATCAACATGCTCGTGGTTTACAAAGGCATCGATTGCGTTCGGTGGCTCCTCAACGTCAAGGCGCCGTTGCTCATTGCGCTTGGCTTGCTCTTGCTGTGGTGGGCGTACCAAAATGCCGGCGGTTTCGGTCCGATTCTTTCACAGCCGTCCGCCTTCGATCCCGGACAGCCGAAGGCCGGTCAGTTCTTTCATTTTTTCGTCCCCGCGCTCACGGGCATGATCGGATTCTGGGCGACGCTTTCGCTGAACATTCCGGATTTCTCGCGCTATGCGCGTTCGCAACGCGATCAGATCGTGGGGCAAGCGCTCGGCCTGCCGCTGACGATGGCGCTTTATGCTTTTATCGGCGTGGCCGTGACTTCGGCGACCACGATCATTTACGGAGAAACCATTTGGGATCCGGTCGATGTTCTGACGCGTTTCAAGAATCCGGTGGTTCTGGTGGTGGCATTGCTCTCGCTCTGCATCGCAACGCTGGCCACGAACATCGCCGCAAACGTCGTCAGCCCGGCAAACGATTTTTCGCATCTGTCGCCGAGAAAAATCTCCTTTCGCATGGGTGGTTTGATCACGGGAATTATCGGCGTGGTGATGATGCCATGGAAACTCGTGGCTGATCCTTCCGGCTACATTTTCACCTGGCTGGTCGGTTACAGTGCGCTCCTTGGGCCGATCGGCGGAATCATGATCGCCGACTACTATGTTTATCGCCGAAAGCAGTTGCAGGTCGCCGCGCTCTACCAGGAGAACGGCGAATATCGTTTCACGCGCGGCTTCAGTCTCGTCGCGATTTTTTCACTGATTGTCGCGGTGCTGCCGAATCTCCCGGGGTTTCTTATCAACGTGAAGCTTCTCGAGCCCACGAATGTGCCGACGTTTTTCGTGCGGCTCTACGATTATGCGTGGTTCGTGGGATTCGCGATCGCCTTCATCGTATATCTCGCG
>JBDUCP010000002.1:0-30188 GCA_040003405.1 Verrucomicrobiota bacterium | reverse complement strand
CACATTCCGGAAAACGAAGAGCAACCGATCGATCTGTTTTACGCATTTGTTTACGTGACGGATCGTGAAGAGGGATTGGTCGGGTCGAATGTGGCGACGCTCGTTGACGGAAATCCCGACAACAATTTCTTGAAGCGTGACGTGACGCTCAATCCGAACGGTGCGCTCAACGGTGCGAATTTCGGCGTCGCTGCGGGTCATCGTCTTTACATCACGACGCCGCGCGGATTGTTCGTGGTCGATTGCACCGATCCATTGCATCCGCAGCTTGCGGGTGAATACACCGGAAACTTTCTGCGCAATCCGAAATGCGTCGCCGTTCAATTTCGTTATGCCTTCGTCACCGATGACGACGGGTTGAAAGTGCTCGACATCACGAATCCTGAGCGGCCGGTGCCGGTAAAAAATTCACTCGTTAGGCTGATTGCGCCCGGTCGTGTTTACGTGGCGAGAACGTACGCGTATGTCGCGAATGGTGCGCAAGGTCTCGCGATTATCGACGTGGAAAATCCTGAAAATCCGCACCTCGATCAAATGTTTAACGCCGGGGGATTATTGAACGACACGCGCGCGGTGCAGATCGGGAGCGTGAGCGCGTCGCAGTTCGCGCTCGTGGCCGATGGGCGAAATGGACTGCGGGTGGTGCAGTTAATTTCTCCCGACACCGTGGCCGGCGCGCAGGGGTTCAGTCCGCGCCCGAATCCGAAATTGATCGCCACGTATCCGACCAAAGGCGAAGCCATCGCTGTTTCGCGTGGACTCGACCGTGATCGTGTGGTCGATGAAACCGGCGGACAGACGGTGGTGTTCGGACGGCGCGGCGCTCGTCCATTTCATCTGGATGAAATCGAACGCTTCTATCGCCATACCGAATATGCCGATGCGAAGGATGGCCTCGCATCCCGCGGATACATTTATCGAGTGGAAGATGTGCTCTCGCGCGAGGGAAAATTGATGACGAAAAGCGGCGCCTTGTTGACTCCGGTGCCTACTCCAACACCAGCCCCCGCCAGCACGCCCGCGCCCGATCTTTTGCCGGAGGTGGAGCCGACACCGTTGCAGGACGCATCGCCGACTCGATAAAAGACATTGCCGCGCCTCGCGGAATTGGGTACACATTTTTCCATGGCCGATAATGCAAGCAAACAACCCGAAAATGTTCCAGGTCCATGGTATGTGGATGCGACGTGCACGCCGTGTCGCGTGTGTTTGGATGAAGCTCCAAATCTTTTGAAATATAACGACGACGAGACGTACGTTTATTTTTACAAGCAGCCGGAGAACGATGAAGAGGCTGCGGCCGCGCAACGCGCCATGGATGTTTGTCCGACGCTCGCGATCGGCAATGACGGTTAATTTTCTCTAGCGCTTTCGCGATGGCCGCGCCTTACACACGCACGAACCCATTTCCGGCGAAGCTGGCGGTCAATCGTAGCTTGTGCGGCGAAGATTCGGAAAAAGACACGCGGCATTTCGAACTCGATCTTACCGGCTGGGGATTGAGTTACGAAGTCGGCGACTCAATGACGGTGTGGCCGACGAACGATCCGGCGCTGGCCGATGAGATCGTTAATCTACTCGGCGCGAAAAGCGACGCGGCCGTTAAGAGTCCGGCGCGCGAAACGACTTTGCGCGAAGCATTGCTGAGCGATTGCCGGATCACGCAGACGACGCCGAAGTTTCTTAAAGCAATCGCTGAGCGCGCGGTCAATGGCGCGCCGCTGCTCACCGAACTTCTCCAGCCGGAGAGAAAAGAGGATCTCGACAAATATCTTTGGGGCATGGAGGTGATCGACTTTTTGATCGAGCATCCGTCGATCAAATGGACAGCGCAGGAATTTGTGGACCTGCTCGCGAAACTGATGCCACGTTTGTATTCCATTTCGTCGAGTCTGAAGGCGCATCCAGAGCAAGTGCATTTCACGATCGATGTGGTGCATTACGAAAGCCGCGGACGGAAACGCAAAGGCGTGTGTTCGACCTTTCTGGCCGAGCGCGCGCAGAACTCGTCGATCCCCGTTTTTCCAAACACTTCAAAGTTCCGGCTCCCGGAAGACACGAACACGCCGATCATCATGGTCGGACCGGGAACGGGCATCGCGCCGTTCCGTGCATTTTTGCAGGAACGAAAAGCGACCGGCGCGAAGGGCAAAAACTGGCTCTTCTTTGGTTCGCAGCACGCGCACTGCAATTATTTTTATCGCGACGAACTTGAAGGAATGAAGAGCGATGGATTTCTGACGCGGCTCGATTGCGCGTGGTCGCGCGATTCGGCTGCGAAAACCTACGTGCAAACAAAGATGCTTGAAAGCGCAGCGGAGATTTGGAAATGGATGGAGGCGGAGAACGCGCAGTTTTTTGTGTGCGGCGATGCCAGGCGCATGGCGAAGGACGTCGATGCGGCGTTGCGCAAAATCATTCAGGAGCAGGGCGGCAAAAGCGATGAGCAGACGAACGCATACGTCGAAAAGCTGAAGTCCGATAAGCGCTACAAGCGCGACGTGTATTAGGTCGCGCGCGTTGGAGAATTAAGATGCCGGAAGCAGCTTCAGCGCCTTCGCCTTACACACGCAGCAATCCGTTTCCCGGAAAGCTTGTTGTTAATCGCAGACTGAGCAGCCTCGACTCGGAAAAAGACACGCGCCATTTCGAGATTGATCTGACCGGCTGGGGATTGAATTACGAAGTGGGCGACTCGATGGCGGTTTATGCGAGCAATGATCCGGAGCTGGTCGAGGAAATTCTTCACGTGCTGGGCGCGACAGGTGATGAGCTCGTGCCCGCAGCCAAAACGCAGAAAAGCTTACGGGCAGCGTTGCTGCGCGACTACTCCATCACTCAACCCACGCCCAAGTTGTTGAAGACAATCGCGGAACGCGCGTCCGCTGCGCCGCTGCTGAACGATCTGCTCGATCCCGAGCGCAAACAAGATCTCGACACGTATCTGTGGGGCATGGGCGTGATCGATTTTCTCAGCGAACATCCGTCGGCCAAGTTCAGTCCGGAAGAATTCGTTGGTTTGCTAACGAAATTGCAACCGCGGCTTTATTCCGTCGCATCGAGTTTGCGCGCTTGTCCCGAGCAAGTGCATTTCATCGTCGATGTGGTCCGCTACGAAAGTCATGGCCGCGTGCGCAAAGGCGTGGCGTCGTCATTCCTGGCCGAACGCGCGGACCATGTGCCGGTGCCGGTATATCCCAGCTCGGCCAAACATTTTCATCTGCCCGAGAAGGCGGACGTTCCCATTATCATGGTTGGGCCTGGCACAGGCGTCGCGCCTTTCCGTGCGTTTTTACAGGAGCGACAAGTGCTGGGTGCGAAAGGAAAAAACTGGCTCTTTTATGGAGCACAACGCGAGAAATGCGACTACGCCTATGAACAGGATTTCGATCGGTTCATTGGCGATGGTGTCCTCACCCGGCTCGATTGCGCGTGGTCGCGCGATCAGGCGCACAAGATTTACGTGCAGCATAAAATGCTGGAGAACGCCGCGGAGATTTGGCAGTGGATCGATGCCGAGGGCGCGCAGTTTTTTGTTTGCGGCGATGCGCGGCGCATGGCCAAAGATGTCGATGCTGCGCTGCGCACCATTGTGCAGGAACAGGGCCGGAAGTCGGTCGAGGAAGCGAATGAATACGTCGAGAAGCTGAAGAACGAAAAACGTTACAAGCGCGACGTGTATTGATGGTTTAGCGGCCGCTTTTCTCAGCAGCAGGAGAGCGACGATCCCAAACGCTCTCTGCCGCGAGTGAGGGCGGCAGCTATAACTCCGGCCAGCCACAACGCGGCGCAGATAATTGACGCGCCGCCGCCCCAAACGAGCCACCACGGGCGATAGACGAGGATCAGCAGGCCTCTCATGCCGGCCGGCACTTCGACGATCGGAAACAATCCGCGATAAGAGGAAACTTCCAGGGCGTGACCCTCGAGAGTGGCGTGATAACCACGAAAGAAAGGCCGGGAAAAACTGATGACTGCGGGTCGCTGGCCCGGCGGAACTTCGACATTTACAGCCATGCCATTGCGGGAGATTCCGCCAACCGATGTGATGGCGGAAAGGCGATGGTAAACTCTTCCTTCCCCTGAACTGAACGTCAGTTCCCATTCGTTTTCGGGCTGGGGTTTCAAATCGATTTCGCTCGCGACGACGATTCCGCTCACGCCGAGCAGGGCGAGCTCCCCGGTGGGCCCTGCTTCTTCCTCGAGTAATTTCCTCTGTACTTCTGGATCGAGTTCGCCGTGAATCGCAAACTCAAATTCGCGCGCAACGCCGGCGGCGAGAATGGGGCTGTAGCCGTTAATGAAACGGAGGCCGGCCCACATCGAGGTGCTGCCAGGACGTATGATCTGTCCTACCGGTTCCGGTTTGTTCTCAACCCGATAGGTGCTTTCCGGTGGTGGATGGATGCTCAAATAAAGGCGCGCCGGATTGAGCGGGGCAGGATTGAGTAGATCTTGCGAGAGATTATATTTCGGGACGCCGCAATTCGGCGGAATGCAAAGATAGGTCGCGAGCAGCGCAGCAAAGACGACGACGGCCGGCGCCCAACTGCGCGCGCGCGAAAAATCCAGGGCAATCCAGAGCGTAGCGACGCCGATGCTGATCCAAATAAACGGAAACGCGTGTTCGCCCCCTGTGTGAAATAGCCATGAGCCGCCGGCGATGATCGCGACCGCGGCCACGCCGAACAGACTGGCATTATTTCCACGTGCGGGAAGGCGCAAACGCAATGACTCTGATGCGCACAACGCGAGGATCACATGCAGGAACGGCAGCCAGCGAAAGCTCCATCGAAAAACATTCGCGCTTGGCAACATTGCGATGATCAACACCGCCATCAGCAAACCGAGCTCCCATTTGATTTGCCTAACGAGAAGTCGGCCGCGTGTCATCAAGCCAGTGAGGAGTGCGATGGGCGGCACCAGACCACATGCCATTTCGGTGGCCGTATGCGGGAGCAATCGAGTGGAAAAGTCCGCCCAGTTCACGGTCCAGCTTGGAAGGATGAACCCAGGCAGGGCAGCAAACGGGACGACCCATTGAAAATGCGCCGAACTTTCCTGCGCCTCCCGCGCTGAGCCGTGGACATAATCGAAAAGCGCGAGCCACGCTGGCGCGGAGAGACCGAAACCGAGGGCCACGCCGATGACGAGCGGCGCGATCGGCAAGAATTTTCGCGTTTGACCTAACGATTTGACCGACAGCCACGCGATCAAAAGCGCGAGCATCAAAACGGTGTAGGGAAACCCGCCGGTGACGAGTAGATATACAAACGGCGCCGGCCAGAGAAAACGCCAACGGCTGCGACTTGCATCGAGCGCGCGCTCGAGTGCCCACCACGACCACGGAAGCCAGGCGAAAGCGCCGAGCGCGCCGAACCAATCCGTCGCGCCCCAGCAAATAATCCAGCCGTTAAGCGCGGCCACGAGCGCCACCATCGTAGCGAGGGGTGCGCTGAGATTTCGCCCGCGCGCGAGAAAATATCCGCCCATCGCGAGCACAAAAAGATGCACCATCGAAAGCGCGGCCGCTTGTTGCGGAAACGTCAGCGGAAATTTCCAAATTGTGACCACAGCGGCATTCACAAAAACTGAGAACGTGCCGTATTGAAATTCGCCGGCCAGATTTCCGCACACCCACGAGTACGGGCTCAGGAGCGGCCAACTTCCTTCCGACCAACTGCGCGCGACATCGGCGAAAACCGGGAGGATCGAGAGCTCGTAATCGTCGTTCCAAAAAAGAAGCGGATCGTGCCAGAGAAGAATGAGGCAGAAGGCGACGACGATCAGTCCGGCTGAAATCGCGCCGAAAAAATTCAGCCACGGATGAACACGGATTTTCACGGATGCAGAAAAGAGAATCTGCTTATCCGTGTTTTATCTGTGTTCATCCGTGACGAAGAAAACTTCTTCACAACACGGCCGGCTTTCCTTCCGTCATTACGAGCACTTTGTTTTCGATCCCATGCGCGCGCGCGGACGCGAGCAAACGAGCGGGCGGTTCGTCCATCGGTTCGTAGCCGAGACGGAAAGTGCCGTAGTGCATGGGCACCAAAACCTTCGCGCCTAATTCACGAAACGCCTGGATGGCTTGCTCCGGATTCATGTGCACTTCGCGGCCCGTGGGCGCGTCGTAGGCGCCGATGGGCAGCAGCGCGATGTCGATGTCGTAGCGTTCTCCGATTTCCTTAAAACCAGGGAAGTAGGCGCTGTCGCCGCAATGAAAAATGGTGCGCCCGTCCATCTTCATGATGAATCCGCCGAAGGCGCGATGTTGATCGGCCAGGAAGCGCGCGCCCCAATGAGAACAGGGTGTCAGCGCCACCTCCAGCGGCCCGAGATTCACATTCTGCCAGTAATCGAGCTCATGCACGATTTGAAACCCGAGATCGTGCACCAGATTGCCCACGCCGATCGGCACCACGATCGGTTGGTCGGCTGCTACCTTCCGCAAGGTGCGCCGATCAAGATGATCAAAGTGTGCGTGTGTGACCAGGACGACATCGATTTCCGGCAGATGATGAATCTCAAAGCCGGGTTGTTTGAGCCGCTTGATTACCTTCAGCCATTTCGACCAGTTCGGGTCGATCAGGACATTGGTTTCCCGCGTCTGCACCAAAAACGAGGCATGCCCAATCCAGGTCAGACAGATTTCGCCCTTCTGAATTTTTGGAAACTTCGGCGGGGTGTGATCCCCGCTGCGCTTAATGAAGAGCGACGGAATGAGCACGCTGGTGAGAAAATTCCGCTTATGCCAGTCCGCCCGCGGTCGCAGGCGCACGCGGGTGGAGCGCTTATTAGCGGCGCCGTTTTCCGTTCCCTGGCGGACGACGTTGCGCTGGCTCTTCTTCGAAAAAGGAATCGGCACGGTCGGCCAAGCATATAAACTTGGCTGGGTGAATCAAAACCTTTCGTGCCGATGAGGGACGAAGCGAGCATCGCCAGCGAAACAGACTTCGTCCCAGCATCCGCGCCAGCGGGATACGGATCATTAAAGACAAGAATTTGGCCGCGTCAGCCATTTATCGGATTAGCCCTTGCCGCCATGGCGGGCATCGCCGCTGCCGATTTTGCGCCCAACCATTCCGCAGTCCCCATTGTCCTCGTCGCGATTCCCGCGCTCGCCGCATTGCTCTTACGCAACTCGCTCGCGATTTACATCTTCGTCGCCCTTGGATTCTTTTTTCTACACAGTCTCCGCGTCTCTGATTCGCCCGCATTACAGCTCGCGCGCGAGCTCGGTGACGACCCGCATCCGATCACCGTCCGTGGAATCGTGGTGAGCGAGCCCAAGATTTCGGCCAGCGGTTCTGCTTCGTTTCTATTGGAAGCGGAGTCCATCGCGCTCGACGGAGCGACGCGCCCGTGTCACGCCAGGTTCTTCGCGCGCTGGCGGCATGAGGTTGAGTTCGGCGATGAGATCCAGCTTTTCGGCACGGCCGAACAAGTGGCCGCACCGCGCAATCCCGGCGAGTTTGACATGCGCGGGTATCTCGCGCGTCACGATGTGCACCGCGAGCTGATCGTGCGCTACCCCGAGAACGGCGCGCTTTTCCGTCGCACGGGCGGAAACCGCATTCTGCGCGCGGCGCAAAAATCACGCGCCTGGATGCAGGCGACGTTAAGCCGCGGCCTTGATGATTCGCCCGAGGTCACCGGGTTGATTAGCGGGATGGTGCTCGGCTTGCGTCACCAAACGCCGGAAGACATCGAGGAGCCGTTCCAGCAGACCGGCACCCTGCACTTGTTCGCAGTGGCGGGACTGCATGTCGGCATTGTCGCGCGTCTGCTTTGGATTCTGGCAACGGTCGCGCGATTGCCCAGGCGATGGGCGACGGTGCTCATCATCCCAGCGCTTTTTTTCTACGCCGCCGTTACCGGGCTTCATACTTCGAGCGTGCGGGCGGCAGTGATGAGCGCCGTTTTGCTGGGCGGATTTGTCTTCGAGCGAAAAGCGTTCGCCTTAAACAGCCTCGCCGCCGCGGCCACGCTCATTCTTTGCTGGGACACGAATGAACTTTTTGCGATTGGCTTCCAGCTCTCTTTTGCGGTCGTCACCGCGATCGTGCTGCTAGCGGACCCCATCTTTCAATTTGTGCGCCGCCTCTTCCAGGCCGACCCCTTCTTGCCTCGCAGTCTCTTCAGTGCGCGTCGCCGATTTTTGGACTCGGTCGTTTTCTGGTTCGCGCGCGCCTTGGCCGTTTCCGCCGCGGCTTGGATCGGGTCGCTGCCGTTGATGCTCTGGTATTACAATCTGGTGACGCTTATCTCCCTGGTGGCCAATCTCGTCGTCGTGCCGATCGCGTTTCTTGTGCTTGCGGGTGGCTTGTTGTCGATGGTGGCAGCGCCGTTATCCACGTCGCTCTCCGTTGTTTTCAACAATACCAACTGGATGTTTTCGAAATTGATTCTTGGAGCGGTGCACTTTTTTGCGCTGCTGCCGGGCGGTCATTTTTATGTTGAGCATCCACACTGGCCGACCAGAGCGCGCGCCGAGATTACGGTACTGGACGCGAAATCCGGCGGCGTGGTCCACGTGCACACGGCTCGCGGCGATTGGCTTTTCGACGCCGGATCGGCGCGGGATTATGAACGCGTGCTGCGGCAGTATCTGCGCGCGCGGGGCGTGAATCGGCTCGCCGGTCTCACGCTTTCCCATGGTGATGCCGGACATCTCGGCGGAGCAGGCGACGTTCTGCGCGACTTCAATCCGCGTCAGGTGATCGATACATTCCCGCCGGACCGCTCACCCATTCATCGTAAGCTCATCGACGAACTTGCCCGCGCCGGAAAATCGCGGCGCTTGTGCGCGACGGGAGACGAACTGGAATTATCGCGCGAGGTGAAAGCGCGCGTCTTGTTTCCCTCGCGCGATTTTCAGGGCGACACGGCCGACGATCAAACGCTGGTCGTTCAACTCACGGTCGCCCAGAAATGGAAAATCCTTTTCATGTCCGATAGCGGCAGCGAGACCGAGAGGATGCTTTTGGAGGGAGACCGTGATTTGCGCAGCGATATTATCATCAAGGGTCAGCATCATTCGGGCAATTCCGGCACGGATACATTTCTCGATGCTGTGCAACCGCAGGCGATCATTGCGACATCGGTTGCCTTCCCGGAAAGCGAACGAATCAAAGACGATTGGGCGGAAGGCGTGCGTGCGCGGGGAACGAAATTATTTCGTCAGGACGAAACGGGTGCGATGAAGATCGAAATATTCCGCGACCATTGGGAAGCGAAGAGCTACCTCACCTCCGAAACTTTCCGGAGCACGAGCCGGTGAATGGCGATGCCTCTTTCGTGAAAGCGTTTTCCGAAAGTGCTCACTCCTGCCGCGGGCTCGGTCTCGTGACGCAATGAGAAATGCGGAGAACGTCCCGCCAGATTCTCGATGCTTTTGAAATAATCGAGATGGTCGGTGGTGATCCGCAGTGTGCCTTGCGGTCCGAGAGCACGGTGAACGGATGCGAGAAAGTCAGCATTAAAAAGGCGTCGCCGATGATGCCGGCGTTTCGGCCAGGGATCGGGAAACATCAGGTGAAAGACATCGACGGAACCCGGCGGCAGCAGTTGGCGGACGACGTCGGAAGTTTCCCAGCGTAAAACCCGCGCATTGGTCAACTCGGCCCGCGTGATTTTTTTGCATGCGCTACATACTCTGCCGGGGAGCCGTTCGATTCCGAGGAAATTCCGCGCCGGATTTGGTGCCGCCATGCTGGCGAGAAACGCACCATCTCCGCATCCCAGATCGACCTCCAGCGCTGCCGCGCGACCGTAGATCGTTTGAAGATCAAGCGGCGATGGGTAACTTGCCGGGACAATCTCGGGGCTCCAAGCTGTCGAAACTTCCGCTGAAACAAACATCGTCTTAACTTCCAATGACAAAACATTTCGTCACTCTCATTCTTGCGGTTGCTTCTCTCGTTGACGTGAATCGCCTTTCTGCGGCGGACGAGGTGCCGGCGAGCACCCGAACTGCGATCTTTGCCGGTGGATGCTTCTGGTGCATGCAGCCGCCTTTCGATCACGCCAAAGGCGTCGTGAAGACGGTCGTCGGCTACAGCGGAGGCAGTGAGGCGGACGCGCACTACGACAAAGTCTCGGCACATCTCACCCAGCACCGGGAATCGATCGAAGTGACATACGAGCCCGCGCGGATTTCATACGATCAGCTGCTCGACATTTTCTGGCGCAATATCAATCCAACGCAGGCGAACGGGCAATTTGCCGACATCGGGCTTAGCTATCAGGCCGCCGTTTATTACCGTAACGACGAAGAGAAAAAAGCGGCTGAAGCATCAAAAGAAAAACTGAACGCGTCTGGAAAGTTCCCCAAGCCGATCGTTACCGAAATTCTGCCGGCGGTGAAATTTTATCCCGCCGAGGATTATCATCAGAAATATTACCTCAAGAATCCGGCGGAGTTTGAGGCATATCATGTCGGCTCGGGTCGCGTCGGCTTTCTGGAGAAAATTTGGGGCAACGCGTCGAAAAAATAGCGCTTATGCGCTCGCGCAACCAGCGACGAGCAGAAACATGAGTGAGAGCAGCGCCTTCACTGCGTAAGGCAATCAGCTTTTTCGAAATGTGCCAAAAAATCCGTGCTTCTTCGATTTGGCGGGTTCTGCGAACGGTGTGTGCGGCTCATCCCAATTGAGTTTCCTGCCATCTCGTTCTTTGTTTCCCTCCGCGCTGGACGATGCGACCGCCTCGTCCCAAGGCGCGGTGATTGTTTCTGTCGCCTTCATGGCGGCATCGTAGGCGAATTCGATTCCCTCCCAGCCCGCGATCTTCCGCAGCGCGTCGGCCCCGTGCATCATCTCGCTTTCGGCGTGCACGATTCTTCCTTGCCGCAGAAAAACGACGCCGCTCTGGGGATGTTTCACGATCTGAACCGCGCCACTCCGGCTACCGAGGCAGCACATTTGCAACACATCGATCGCTTGGAATAAATCGGGCGCGCCCGCTGGCGCGACGGCGGCAGTTTTGAGGGCGGCGAGCAAACGCTCCCCATCGATCGGCTCGGGAAAAACCTTTGTTTTCGTGATCGCGATGCGTCGAGCAGATGCCGGATAGGCCGGCAGGAACAATGTTTGCAGACCGGGAAAAATTTCCCCGAGCAGGCCACCGAGTTTGAGGCCGTCGATGCCGGGCGCTTCGAGTTCGGTGAGAAGCACGCGGCAATCATCCTGCGTGCCTGCCCAGGCAAGCGCGGCAGCCTCATCCGCTACGAGCGCACAATCGTGCGTGGTGTAATCCTTCACCAATTGCACCAACGGCTCCGAGACTTCGGGGTCGTGGTGGACGATGAGCACCTGCATTACTGCGAAGGAGCGGTGAACGGCGGTGGGAAAAGATTGAGCAGCTTCGTCGGATCGGCCCGCACCGCTTGCAATTGATCGTTGTAATAAATGCGCACGATATACCCGAGATACTTTCGGTGACCGGTCTCACTGGGTAACGTCACCGGCTCATTTTTTTTGCCCGCTTTTTTCTTCGCCGTGCCGGATGGCGTGACTGCTGCCGCCGCAGCCGACAAAGCCGCTTCCGATTGGCCCCCTTTATCTTTCGGCCGCAGATAAGTCACGGCTAGGACCTCCGGATTCGTCTCCTTCCAATCGTGGTGCGGCGTGAGCCATTCGAAGCTCACATCCGCGTCCGTCAGCACGACCTTGTCGTTATCCTGCGTATCGTAAAAGAAGACCTGAATCTTCACCTTCGTGTGATCAATCGGCGTGTTCGGTCGCGCTTTTACCGCGATGCGCAATTTCAAATTCGTCTCCGCGTCCGGGTCGGGCGCATTGGTTGCCGTCACCTCTGCGATGCCAAAAGTCGAGCCGTCTGGAAAGCCTTCCGCATCATTGCGCGCGGCGCCGGCATCGAGCGGTGATACGCCCGCCAGCCCTGGGCCGGGCTCATTCTTCTCGGGCACCCCGGTTTTTAGTTTCATTTGCGCCAGGTCATAAAGAGCACCCGCGGACGGACCAATCTCCTCAATCTTGCGCCACGTTTCGTTCGAGCGATCGAGCAGCCCGATCGATTCGTAAATCGTCCCCATCTCAGCCAGCACGCTGGCGTTTTTCGGATCGCGTTGCGCCGCATCCTGCAGGCGGGCCAACGCGTTGTTCGTGTCGCCCTTCTCCTTCAACTCCGTCGCTTCCTTCAACAGTCGCTCCGCCGCCGATAACACCTCCGGCTTCGCACTCGATTGCGCCGCTGCCGTCGGGGCGGGCGACGTATTCTCCACCGGCGCGGCGATCGTCACTTCGGGTGTCGCCTCCGGCATCGTCCCACTCGCTGGCGCCGTCGCATGCTGAGCGCGGGAGCGGCCGATATAGAAAACCCCGACGCTCACCACTTCGATAAAGCCGAACACCGCCACCAGACCGAGCGCGATCGCAAAAATCCTGTCCGACTGCGTGGATGAAATATTGTCCGCTGACATCGAATCGATCATGCTCTGTAAAGACACTCGATAAAACTGTCAACCCTGCCCGCGCCCCGCCCGTCAGCGCGAAATGTCGCCCTGGCTCAGCGTTTGGAAACCCTCCCCATGCAGGACCGACATGGCGCAATCCGTATCGTCCACATGCAACGCCAACGCCGCGAAACCGCGCGGATGCGTCAGCAGCGGATAAGTAAAATGCACATTCACCTCCGCCATCAGCAATGCTGCCAGCATCTTCGGTAACTGCGTCGCCACCTCGCGCAATTCCACCACCACCATCTCGCAGATGCCAAAAGGCACATTGTGCGCCTGGAAAAGATCCTCCACCTGCTGCGGATCGTTCACCACGATTCGCGCGATGGCCGAGTCCGTCGATTCCGAGATACTGAGCGCGATCACATGCGTGTCGTGCGCGTGCAGCAGCTTCACCACATCCAGCATCGCGCCGACTTTGTTTGGCAAAAAAATGGAGAACTGCTTGACCAGGGGGCCGTCGATTTTGGAGGTCGTTTTAGCTAAGGGCATAGAGAAAGGAGCAGCGCGCGGGCGATTACGTTCGCCTGGAAAGTATCGGCTTCCCCGCGCCAGCGCCGCACTATGTCATCGGGCGGCTTTGGATTGCAAACAGAAACTCCGGGCCCCCGTTAAACGCAGCGCTTCGTTGCTAAAAGGATTCGGTAGTCGATAAGGTAGAACTTCGAACATGGACGACGAAAATAGTTTGATCGCCCAGAGGCGCGAGAAATTGCTGGCGTTGCAGGCTGGCGGCGCCAATCCGTTCGGCCGCGCCTTTGCCACTTCAGGCACCATCGCGGAGGTGCGCGAGAAATTTGTCGAGGGCGCGACGTTGCGCGCGGCGGGCCGCATCACCGCGCATCGCGACATGGGAAAAAGTCATTTCGTCGATCTGCGCGATGCGACGGGGCGGATGCAGGTGTACCTGCAGGCGAAGGAAGTGGGCGCGGAGGCGATCGAGTTATTCAAGCTGGTCGATCTCGGCGATTTTATCGGCGTGGAAGGCAGTTGTTTTCTGACGAAGACGGGCGAGCCGACATTGAAGGTGCACGCGCTGGAGATTCTGGGGAAAGCGCTACGGCCGTTGCCAGAGAAATGGCACGGACTTCAGGATGTGGAGGCGCGGTATCGGCAGCGCTATCTCGATCTGATCACGAACAAGCGGTCGCGCGAAGTTTTTGAGAAACGCATCGCGATCATGCGCGAGACGCGGCGCTTTCTGGAGGCGCGCGGGTTTGTGGAAGTGGAGACGCCGATGCTGCAAACCGTGGCTGGCGGCGCGGCGGCGGAGCCGTTCCGCACGCAGCATAAGGCTCTCGGGCTGGAGCTGTATCTGCGCATCGCGCCGGAACTTTATCTGAAGCGGCTGTTGGTCGGTGGGTTCAACAAGGTGTTCGAGCTGAACCGGAATTTTCGGAATGAGGGGATTTCGCGGAAGCACAATCCCGAATTCACGATGCTGGAAGCGTATTGGGCCTATGCCGATTTCGAAAAAATAGCCGACATGGTGGAGGAGATGATTTGTCATCTGGCGGAAACGGTTTGCGGCGCCTTGCAGATCGAGCATCGCGACGCCGAGGATAACGTCACGCGCACGCTCAACCTCACGCGTCCGTGGCGGCGGGCGCGGTATCGCGATCTGATCCGCGAAATCGACGCGGAATGGTTTAACTACACGAGCGAAAGACGGCGGGCGCGTTGCGCGGAACTTGGCGTCGAGATCAACCCGCGCATGGCCGATTACGAAGTGACGCAGCAAATTTTTGAGAAGTTAGTCGAGGAAAAAACATTCGATCCGCTCTTCGTGACGCATTGCCCGAAGGAGCTGGTGCCGCTGGCCAAACAAAACGCCGAGGACGATTCGCTGGTGGATGTTTACGAGCTGATCATCAACGGCCAGGAAATTTCTCCCGGTTATTCCGAGCTGAACGATCCGGTGGTGCAGCGCCAGCGGCTACTGGAGCAGGCGGGCGAGGAAACGCAGAAGATCGACGAGGAATTTTTGCTCGCGCTCGAACACGGCATGCCGCCGGCCGGCGGGTTCGGCGTCGGAATGGATCGCCTGACGATGCTATTGACCGGAGCGGAATCGATCCGCGACGTCATTTTGTTTCCGCTGCTGAAGCCGAAGCTGTAGCGGCGCAGTCGCCGCGTCCGTCACTTGCAATCGCCTTCGCCGCGCCCATAGTTCTCCGCAGGATGTCGGGAATATTCTTCGATAGGGCCCTTTGCTTTTCGACTGGCGTGAACGGCCATTTCTTTCGAACCGGTTCCCGATACCACGAGGCGGAGTTTCCAGCGGCGACGCGGATTGTTTTTGAGCTAGTTCTTGGAACCCTTTGGGTTTCGCGCGCCACGGACGGTGCATCCCCGGATGCGCTCCGCCCACATCACAATTGGGTTAAACTTGAGGACTTATATGACATCTCAATCATCAGGGAGAAATGGCCGGCGTTCGCGCGGTGGCTCCCGCAGAAGAAACGACAGTCGTCCGCCCTATCGGCGCACGACGGAACCGGTAGAGAAATCGTTCTGGCAGAAAATCGCGGCGTTTTTCACCGGAGAAAAAACGGCAGTAAGGTCAGAACGACCGGCGCGGCCCGAGCGCTCCGATCGCGGCGCGACGGAGCCTTCGCGCTCGGCGCACAAGCCTGAATCCATCGAGGTAACGACGCCCCGGCTTTATGTCGGGAATTTGTCGTTCGATGCGTCGGAGAGTGACCTCTTCGAGCTGTTCAACGGCGTCGGTGCGGTGCAGAATGCCGAGGTCGTAACCTACAAACATAATCAGCGTTCGAAGGGCTTCGCCTTTGTGCAAATGCAGACAGTGGACGAAGCGAAACGCGCGGTGGCAGAATTACACGACAAGGAATTCCTCGGCCGCAAGCTGGTCGTGAGCGGCGCGAAATCGAGCGATCACCATTCGTAGGTCTAACGAATCGTCGATCAGCAGAGCCGGGAGAAAGGATGGCGCAGGCCGTCTCTCTCCCGGTTCTTTTTTTGGATGAGTGCGTTTTGCATCGCGGGCCCGACCGCGACTGGAAAGTCCGAGATCGCCGCGCAAGTGGCGCGGCTGATCGGGGCCGAGATCGTAAACGCCGACGCGTTCCAAATTTATGACGGACTCGATTTGCTGACGGCAAAGCCGAGCGAGGCAATGCGAGCGATGGTGCCGCATCATCTTCTCGGGAGCGTGCCGTTAACGGAGGAAATGAACGCGGAGAAATTCCGCGTCGCCGCGCTGGGGGCCATTCGCGAGATACAGGCGGGTGGAAAAATCGCACTGGTCGTGGGAGGCAGCGGGCTCTATCTGAAGGCGCTCACCCACGGGTTGGCGTCACTACCCAAAGCTGACCGGTTGCTGCGCGAGAAATTAACCGGTGCGACCAATGAGGAATTAATTGCGCAACTGTCCGAACTCGATCCTGTCGGGGCCGGCGAAATTGACCGTAAGAACAAGCGACGGCTGGTGCGCGCGGTGGAGGTCTGCCTGCTGACCGGCCGGCCATTTTCGGCCCAGCGAACGGGGTGGAACGGTGCGGAAACTATAGCTGGAATTTTCCTGTTCCGTGAGCGTGCGGAACTGTACGAACGCATCAATCGTCGCGTGGAACAAATGTTTGCCAGCGGTGTCGTGGAAGAAGTGCGCCGGACGGGAGAAGTTCGTTCGACCGCAGAGAAAACTTTGGGACTGCGCGAGATTCTTGCTTTGATCGCCGGTGAGATGACAGAGCCGGAATGCGTCGCGAAAATACAACAAGCGACGCGCCGTTACGCCAAAAGACAATTGACCTGGTTTCAACGGCAAGTTTCTTTCTGGCCCGTGAATCTTTCCCGGCATGACTCCTCCGCCGCCATCGAGCTGATTGTGCAACGCGCAAAAGTTTTTGCATGACCGCGCGCGAACGGGTCGTGCAATTGGTTGGAATCTTCTCGAAAGTTTACCCCAACGCACATTGCGAATTGGATTTCAAGAACCCGCTGGAGTTGCTCATCGCGACCATTCTGTCCGCGCAATGCACCGACAAGCGCGTGAACGTGGTGACGCCAACTCTTTTTGCGAAATTTCGAACAGCCGCGGATTATGCCAAGGCTTCGCCGGTTGCGCTGGAAAAAATAATTCGATCCACCGGGTTTTTTCGGAACAAGACGAAAAGCATTCGCGCGGCGGCCGCGGCCATCACGAGCCAACACGGCGGGCGCGTTCCCGACACGATGGAGAAACTGCACGCGTTGCCCGGTGTCGGTCGCAAAACAGCGAACGTCGTGCTCGGGAATGCCTTTGGGAAAGATGAGGGCATCGTCGTCGATACGCATGTGTCGCGCGTTTCGCAGCGTTTGCGGCTGACGCGCCAAACCGCCCCGGAAAAAATCGAGGCGGATTTAATGCGGATCGTGCCAACGCAACATTGGACGATCTGGAGCCACTGGCTCATCTGGCACGGCCGGCGGCGCTGTTACGCGCGCAAGCCCGACTGCCATCGCTGCGAGATTTTCCGGCTCTGCCCGAGCGGCAATGTCTTCATTCGCACGGGGCAAGCGCGACCCGAAGAGGAGAGCGCGATCTCAGCGTGACTTCAGCTCTTTTTTGACCTCGGCGACGTCAGCCTCGGCCGCGTTCGCCTTCTTGCCGATGCGCTCGAATTCTTTCTTGAGCCTGGCTAATTCCTGATCGGACATGCGTTCCAGATCGACCAAATTATTCCGCGCTCCCCCGACGGCACGAATGAGTTCGTCGAGCTTTAAACCGACAGCTTTGGAATCGCGGTTCTGGGTATTTTGAATCAAGAACACCATCAGGAAAGTCACGATGGTAGTGCCGGTATTGATGATTAGCTGCCATGTGTCCGAGTAGTGGAAAATGTGACCGGTCGCGCCCCAGACCACGATAATAAGAAGGGCGACGACAAACGACCAGGCGGTCCCAAGGACATCTGATGTTCGACGGGCAAAGACGCGGAAAGCGTCCTGCACCATGCAGAGAAGATCCCTGTCCCCGCGGGAGGTGCTGTTGTTAGTTTTTTTGTGTTTTGTAGCGATGTCTCTTACATCGCTGTTGCTTATCCGAGTGCGCGTATCCCATGAGGAGTTGTGCTCCGGTAACCCGTGGCGAGACTAAGAGGTTTTGTTGCCATCGCTGCATCTAAATCTCGACGACGCGTGGGTAGGAGGAGGAGGTCTCGCTTTCCCGACAATCGATGCCAGGAAGTGGGGACGGCCTCTTCGGTTTTCCGCGCCGCCGAGACTAGTGGAGGAATTCTATCGCGAATATGAGGCGCGCCTGGCGCCGTTCATTCTTTATGGTTCGGGCGATTTCCACCATCTCACGGCCCTGTGGCTGCGACGCGCGCCGGAACGCTTGACCGTTGTCTCCTTTGATAATCATCCGGACTGGGATGTGCGGCCGCCGCGCTGGTGTTGCGGCGGCTGGGTCAATCGCGCACTCGAATTACCCCAGGTAAAAAAAGTGAGCGTCTGGGGCTGCGGAAATTTCGAGTGCTGGTGGCCTGGTCGGATTTTCGGCAATCATCGGGCGGAACGCGCGGGGCGGCTGGAAGTTCATCCGTGGGCTGACGATCGTCCGCGTTCAAACAGGGCGCGACGAGGCGCCATTCTGCGCGCGGACTGGCGTAACGATTTCGCGGAGTTTTCCAGCGCGTTAAAAGGATCGAACGTTTATGTCACGATCGATCTGGATTGCTTGCGCGCGGAGGAAGCGGTCACAAACTGGGAAAGCGGTCGCTTTACTCTCGATGATGTTTCGTGGGCGCTGACGCAGTTGCGCGCGGCCGGCGGCGCCATCGTCGGCGGCGATATCTGCGGCGCGTTTTCACCGCCACTCTATGCGAGGCCAGCACAACGCTTCGTGGCAAGACTGGATCACCCAAAGTTGCCGGCGCGCAATTTGGACGAAGCCGCCCAGACGAATCTGCGTGCACTCCAAGTGCTCTGGCCACTGCTAGCTGATTGAGACGAGCGCAATCCCGGCGCTGATGAGCGCGGCGCCGATGATCAATGGCGGCGTAAGCTTTTCGCGCAAGACGACGACGGCGGTCACGCTGATGATGATCACGCTCAGCCCTTGGAACGGATAGATGTAGCTGAGATCGTAGCGTTGCAGCAGCCCAAGAATCAGGAAAAATGAAACGGTCATGAAAAGGATGCCGGCGGCAAAGGGGAGAAGAAATTTTCGTGCACCGAACCCGACGGCGTTCGACGCTTCCATCGCCTTTTTCAAAACGAGCTGACCGACCACAAAAGCAAACAGTGCGACGAACACGAGCGCGAACGAAAGAGGCGTCATAACCGCTCCTCCAGACGCGCTACTGGTTTTGCCACGATGGCCAGGCCTAACGAGACCAGGGCGATGCCGCCCCAGCGCAAATGGGAAATGACTTCCCCCAGGAAGAGCCAGCTACAGATCGGAATCAAAATGTGCACCACCTGTGAAATGGGAAACGCCACCGAGAGCGGGAGATAGCGCAGCACATGCAGCCAGGTGATGAAACTGAGAATCACGAGAATAATAGCCAACCAGACCGCGGGCGAAGCCAGCGCGGAAAGACCCGTCCATCCCCAACTCCCGGCCAGATTCGCAGTCTCATTCGCCCCGCGTTTCAATAACAACTCTGAAGCCGTGACAAACACGACGCTGAGCCCGAGCTGCAGCCACGGATTAGCGAGACCGGTGGGTTTATTCGGCATGCAGTTGGTGGGCGTTGCGGAACTTTTTCAGCACCGGATCATGTCGCGTAGGCTCGAGTAATCGGACGGCCCGGCTGAAGATCGGGTTGAGCCAGGCGCTGGTGTGCATGACGTAAAGATCGAGCGGAAAGAGATGGCAGCCGAGGTGAAATTTTGGGCGGTAATTGAGCGGACTGCTGCGATAGCGCTTCAAACCTTGTGCGAGGGACCAGCGCAGAATGTCACGCAGCGTGTAAAAATAGAGGTGCAAGTCGAGCGCGACGGCGTAATCGAGGCCGAGGTAGTCATCGTAAATCGTGTCGCCGTGCACGAGGCAGATGCTGAACGCAATGGCGCGACCATGCTGTCGCCAGACAAAAAAACGCGCACGGTCTGGCATGCGTTGACCAAGGGCGCAGAGAAAATTTTTCGTTAGGAATTCGAATTTCAGCGCCGAGCGCTCGTGCACTTGGAGGTAGAGCGGATAGAGCTCGTCTACCATCGGAGTGATGTCGGTTAAAACTTCCATGCTGATGGGGGGCGACTGTTCGATGCGTCGGAATTTTCGGCGCAGATCCTTGCGGGTGGAACGGCCGAGCGTGCTCAGGTATTGCTCGAAATCGGTGTAATGCAGTTCCAATTCCGTCATCGGCATGCTGGGCACGCGCGTGTAACCGTGCTCGGAAAAATGGCGCAGCGCGCGGCGATAGGTTGCCGGGAAATCCTTGAAGACCACGAGCGAGGCTTTGCCTTGGCGCGCGAAAGTTGTGAGCGCGGCGTATAGCGCCTTCGTCACCCAATCTTCGTCTTCGCCCGCGCACGCGCCGAGATGACCCTCACCAGCGGCATTACCCACCATGAGCACGCGCATAGTGAGAAATCGCGGGAAATGCCGACGAATCAATTCGACCGGCGCGCGCAGCGCGGGAATGCCTTCGATCAAATTTTGCTGCACGAAGAAGACCGGCTGAATCCCGCGAACTTTTCCGGATTCGTCCTCGAGCAAAAGGTAGTGATGCTCGAATTTTGAATCGAGCGTCTGTTCCACGATTTCGTAGAAACGATGGTCCTTGCTCTTTCCTGCGAAGACGTGTTTCCAAGCAGTGCAGTCCTGGAGATCGGCCACTGAGAGGATGCGAGGGGGGAGATCAGACCGCGGCGGGTCGATCATTCGGGATTTGGCAGAAAGCCGCTGCGGATGTGGAGGTCGCGCTGCGGGAAGGGGATTTCGATCCCGGCTTCCCGTAGTTTTTTCTCGATGCTGAAATTCAAATCACTGCGAAAACGGCGCGGGCGATGGCTCATCTCGCTGCTCCAAACAACTAGTTCGAAGTCGATGGCGCTGTCGCCAAACTTCGAAAGAAAAACGCTCGGGGCGGGATCTTTGAGCGCGTTTGGATGTTCCTTCCCCGCGGCGATGAGTGCTTCGCGCACTTTGTTCACGTCGCTGCCGTAAGCGACGCCCACCGGAATGCGAAACCGCACGCGCGGGTCGCCGTAGGTCCAATTTGTCACCGGCGAATCGATGAATTTCGTATTCGGCACGATCATGGCGATATTGTCGTTGGTGCGAATAACGGTGCTGCGCGCGCGAATCATTTCCACCTGTCCGGCCACGCCAGCGACTTCGACGCGATCGCCGATGGTGATCGGTCGCTCGGCTAAAATGACGAGACCGCTGATGAAATTGCTGGCTATATTTTGCAGTCCGAATCCAACGCCGACACCGACAGCACCGGCGAAGACCGTGAGCGCGCCGAGATGAATGCCGGTGTTTTCCAGGACGATAAAAACGCCGACGACCAGGACGAGATTACTGACGATCTGCGCGATCGCGTATTGCAAGGCGCGATCCAGACCGCTGTTGACGAGGAAGCGATTGAACAGAAAACGCTTCGTCCGCGAGGAAAACCAGAAGACGGCGATGAGCAACGCGATGAGAAGAAACATCTGCACCAGGCTGAGCGAAACGCCGGGCATCGGCGCAGTCCAAAGCAGCGGAATACCCGCGGCGTTAATGGCCGTGACGGTGAAAAAGACAAGCGCGGAAAGACTCAGGATCGTCGTCACGATGGCGACGAAATTCGGGTCCAGTTTGAAGCGGGCGAGAAAGCGCCGGACGGTCCCGCTTTGCAGGATCTTCGCCATCACCAACCCTGTCGCGAAGAGCAGCGCGAATGCTACGAGGCCCAGAAACGATACCTGATGCCCGGCCAGGTAAAAGAGCGGCCGCTCGAGCAGCTCAAAATTCATGATTCAGTCTGTGTCGCTTGGATTGGTCTGCAACCCGGGAAACAAAAAAACACGGCTAGAGCCGTGTTTCTGTTTACTGCTGCGCGGACGCCGCGACGCGGTGTCCCTCCCTATTGCTTTGAGGATTTTTCTTCGATGTATTTTACGACATCGCCGACGGTCTGAAGCTTTTCGGCATCTTCATCCGGCACTTCGACGGAAAATTCCTCTTCAAAGGCCATCACCAGTTCGACGATATCAAGCGAATCCGCGCCCAGATCTTCGATGAATGAAGCCGTCGGCGTGACCTGTTCGGGATTCACGCCGAGTTGCTCGACGATGATGTCTTTCACCTTGTCTTCAATGGATTTGTCGCTCATAAAATTTCCTCTTTTCGCGTTGGGTTGGGCGGGCGGTCTCTACAGCAGTGCCGGCAAGGATGGCAAGTAAATGAATTAGCCATCTTGTCAATCGATTTCAGGCTGTCTCGGTACGCCGGAAACCGACTGCTGGAGTTTACTTCGCCTCTGCTTGGCGTTAGAAAGAGTGAATGGCGTCTGAAACCACACCGGTCGATCTGCTCGACCTGAAATTGTTGCCCGCATGGGCGAACGAACCCACACGTACGAACGATTATGCGAATTTCGAGGGCGAATCGGAAGATTCATCCCAGCGCCGCGAGGGTCGCTCGCCGCGGGGACGCGATGGGGAACGGCGCGGTCCGCAGTCGCGCGAGCGGCGTGGCCCACCGTCACGCGAGAAGCGGCCCCGTCGTCCGAGTCCCGAACGTGAGTCCGCGCGGCCTAACGAAAACCACCGCGAACGGGAGCGCGAGCGCGTGGAGCCGCTGGTGGTCGCGGTGCGATTTCTGCCCCATGCGCCGGCGTTCCACAACGTCATCGCGCAGATTAAGTCCGGCTCGGTGACGTATTCGGTTTTTGCGCTGGCCCGTCTTTTTCTCGAAAAGCCCGAGCGATACGACGTGCACCTTACGAGCAATGAAGGCACGTCCTTGTTCCAGTTGGGCGAACACGGCGCAATTGCTTCGGACCGGCAGATTCTCGAACGTGATGCGTTTTTGCTTTCCCGTGACGATTTTTACAACGTCGAGGTCACGCAAAGCGAACCGCTCAAGGGAAATTTCAGCAACGTCGCGCGCTGCCGTCTCAGCGGCACTTTGCTCGGCCCGACCAATCATCACAATTACCAGCCGCAGTTGCGCACGCTATACGAGACGCGTTTCAGCCGGCGGATGAGCTTCGGCGATTATCAGCGCCAAATCGACATCGTGAGCGATCCGGCCGTGGTCGAGCAATGGAAAGAACAGGCGCGCAGTGTCACCACCTACTCGACGAAGACGAGCGAGCCGCCCCTGACTTTTACCAGCGCCGCGGAGGCGGAGCGGCATTTTCGGCAAACGTATCTGCCCACTTTGTTGCGCAACGCCAACGAGTTCACCATCAGCGGTGTGTTGAGCCGCCGACTGCCGGATCGTGCGCTCGGCCGCGCCATCGAGATGGCCTGGGTGGCGGAAACGCGCTCACCCTCGAAGATGATGCAGGAGTTATCCGCAGGCTTGCGGCAGGCGGCGCTGAATATTTTCCGGCATCGGCGCGGCATGCTTTTCGTGTCGCCCATTCGTGCACGCGTTTTCGGGCATGAGCGCGCCGGGGTTTCGCCTTTAATCAACGCCATTCTGGAAAAAGTGGCGGCGACGCCAGGTATTAATCGGAAGCAATTGGCCGAGCAATTAGTCCCCGCTGAGGCGGAACCGGCTGATCTGGAGCGCGCGAAACTGGCGCTGGCGTCCGATCTGCGCTGGCTGGTGAGCGAAGGCTACGTGATTGAATTCAACGACGGCTCGCTCGACTTGCCGCGGCCGAAACCGAGCGCGCCGCCGGTCGCTCCGCCTAACGGGTCGAATCCCCAATCCGTGGCATCGCCAGCGGAAGAAAGTGAAATCGCGGTCGAAGTGGTAGCAGAGACCGCGGAAGAAGAAAAGACCGCCTAAGCGGGGACGAGGCCGGCCTTCTTCAAGGTCGCGAAGGCGCCGTTCTTATTCAGCGTCTTCATCCCCCGCGTGGTGACGCGGATGCGGATATATTTTTTCAACTCCGGCACCCACACACGACGCTCATGCAGATTCGGGCTGAAGGTGCGCGGCACATTTTTCGTGACGTGACGGCCGACGCCGCCCTTTTTCTTGGCCATGCCGCGGCGATGAATAATGCTGCCGCGCGTGACTTTTGACCCGGTGATACTGCAAACTTTTGACATGGAAATTTAGAAGAGGCGTAAGCTGCCGCGCTCGGCTGAAAGGTCAAGCGATTCTTGAACGCGCGTCGTTGGCAGGAGTCAAAGATTCTTCATTCGCTAATTCATTGACTCGCTAAATCGTTAATTGAAGACATGAGCCGGACAAATCATAAACTCCAGATCGGAATTGTCGGCGCAGGCGACATCGTGCGTTCGCGGCATTTGCCGGGATTACAGAAACACGGCGACGTGGAAATCATGGCGGTCTCGAATTCGACCTACGAGAGCGCGGAAAAATTTTGCGAGCAAAATGTCCCGCGCGCGACGCCGATGCAGCATTGGGCTGACCTGCTCGCCATTCCCGACCTTGATATTGTGTGGATCGGCACGCCACCCTACATGCACTCGGCCATCACCGTCTCCGCCTTGGAAGCGGGCAAACACGTTTTCTGCCAGGCGCGCATGGCGATGGACCTGGCGGAAGCGGAGGAAATGCTCGCTGCGTCGAAGCGATCTCCCGAGCTCGTGACCATGCTCTGTCCGCCGCCCTTTGGTTTGCGCGGCGATCTGTTGGTAAAAAAATTACTGGCCGAAAATTATCTCGGACGGCCGCACCATCTGCGCCTGCAGTGTTTTACCGGCGCGTATTTGAATGCCGACGCGCCGGCGCATTGGCGTCAACGCATCGAGATCAGCGGGCTGAATGTGCTCGCACTCGGCATTTACGTCGAGGTGCTGCAACGTTGGTTCGGCGACATCACCGGCGTCTTTGCCCGCGGCAGGATTCTTCATTCCATCCGGCAGGGTTATGAGGTGCGGGTGCCGGATTTGGTAACCGTGGTCTGCACATTTGCCAACGGGGCCGAAGGCGTCTTGGAATTTAGCGGCATCAACGCGCTCGCAGCCGGCGATCGGCTGGAAGTATACGGCGACGCCGGCACGATGACCTACGATTTTGGCTCGGACATTGTTCATGCGGGGCGCGTCGGAGACCGCGCCTTGCATGCCGTCGAGATCACGCCGGAACTCGAGGGCGGATGGCACGTCGAAGATGATTTCATTGCGGCCGTGAAATCAAAAGGACGCGTGCGTCCTCATCCTGATTTTGAAGATGGCGTGCGTTACATGCGCGTCGTCCAGGCCGTGGCGGATTCGCGCGCGCGCAACGCGTGGGTCGAGATTCAGTCCTGAATTTCGCGCCGCACGGATCAGGAATGTTTCAGAACGATTTGGAGGATGATGTTGCCGGCGTCGCGGCAGCGATCGATCACCTTTTCGAGTAACTCGTAAAGGTCCTGCAGGAAAATCATGTCCTTCGTTTTGTAGTCGCCATGGTAAAGATCGCGCAATAACTCCAGTTCCAGTTTATCGGCATCGCCTTCGATCGTCTGGAGTTGCTGGTTCATCTCGCGCGCCGTCGCGATATCGGTGCCTTTGCGCAACTCTTTTACCATTGCCAGCACGGCTTCCGCCGCGCGATCGAGTAAATCCACTTGCTTGCGAAAGTTGCGGCCGTGTAATTCCAGCGGACAAATCAAAATCCGTTCGCCGATTTTTTCGACCGTCTTCGGTATTTTATAGAGCGCGGCCGCGAGAGCCTGAATGTCCTCCCGCTCCAGCGGCGTGATAAAAGTTTTGCAAAGCTGCTCGGTTAGCTCCTGCGTGATCTGTTTATCCTTCCGCCGGCTGTGGACAAAATCCTCCATGCTTTCGGGCGACTCGTGTTTTTCGAGCTTCACGAGGAGCGCGACGAGATGGTGCACGCTACTGTCCGCCTGCTCCGCACTGGCTTCGAGCAGATCGAAAAACTTTTCGTCGTGGCCGAGGAATTTTTGGATGGAAAACATAAGTTAGTTTCGGTTTAGGCCATGGCTCCGCGCATGACCAGGAGCGCTATGCTGAAATAGATAATTAGTCCAGTGACATCGACCAGGGTTGCGACGAATGGCGCGGAGGAAGTGGCGGGATCGGCGCCGATACGGCGCAGCAGAAAGGGCAGCATCGAACCAGCGAGCGACCCCCACAACACGACCCCAACCAGCGCGGTACCCACGGTCAACGCCACCAGATGCCAGTCTTCGCCGTAAGGTTGCCGGTGAAAATAGCGCTCAGCCACCATCGCCCAAAAGCCAACGCGAATGATTCCGATCACTCCCAGAATCAGCCCCAAGGCCAGGCCCGCTTGTAATTCCCGACGCATCACGTGCCACCAATCGCGCATGGTCACTTCGCCCAGCGCCATCGCCCGAATCATCAGGGTCGAGGCTTGGGAACCGGAGTTGCCGCCGCTGGAAATGATGAGCGGCAGAAACAACGCCAGCACCAGCGCCTTGGCCAACTGGTCCTGATAGGTCGCCATCGCCGTCGCTGTCAGCATTTCGCCGAGAAACAAAACGATGAGCCATCCCGCCCGTTTCCGCACCATCTGCCCGAGCGAGATGCGCATGTAAGGCTCGTCCAGCGCCTCCATGCCGCCGAATTTCTGGATGTCTTCGGTCGCTTCTTCCTCCGCGACATCGAGCATGTCGTCGGTCGTCACCAAACCAACCAGGACTCCAACGGAATCGACCACGGGCAGCGCCGAGCGATCGTATTTTCGAAAAATATTCAGCGCGTCCTCTTGCGAATCCGCCACGCTCAGCGTGACGAATTTGTTGTCCATCAAGTCGCTCACTTTGTCAGTCAACGGCCGCAACAGAAATTCGCGGATGCGCAGATCGTCGATCAGTTTGCCGTGATCATCGACCACGTAAATGACGTTGAGCGTTTCCGAGTCCTGCCCATTTTCGCGCACGTGATCGAGGACTTCCTTCACCGTCCAACCGGCATCGACCGCGATCAGGTCTGGCGTCATCAAACGTCCCACGCTGCCTTCGGGATAACCCAGGAGCGATTGGGCGATGTGGCGTTCTTCCGGGGTCAGCAGCTTGATCAACTTGCGCGCCGCTGCGCTCGGCATTTCCTCGAGCAGCGCCGTGCGGTCATCCGGCGACATCTCATTCAGAATCCCCACCACCTGTTCGTGCGCCATCGCGCGCAGCATTACCTGCTGCGCTTCCACATCGAGATACTCGAAAACGTCCGCCGCCAAGTCATGCGGCAGCACGCGGAAAACGATCACCTGTTCGTCCTCCGAAAAATCGGTGATCACCTCGGCGATATCAGCCGGCGGCCACTCCGTAAAAAGTTTGCGTAGCGCGGTGAAATTGCGCGCGTCGATCAGCTCCCTGATTGCCGGTTGAAGAATCTTGCCGACCACAAGCGAGTTTCCTATCACTCGCCTTCGCCAAGCGCAATCGCGCGTCGGGTATTCTCTCCGCGCTTGGCATTTGCGCGAAAGCGGCCAATATGACCGCGATGATGGAAACAGCGACCGCCATGATCCGCCGCGAAGTGGGAGATAATGGAATCTGTGTGCTCACCTTCGATCGGCCGGAATCGGGCGCGAATATTTTCGATGCGCCGACGATGCAAAATCTGGGCGAGCATCTCGATGCGATGGAAAAGGATTCATCGATTCGCGGCGTGATTGTGACCTCGGCGAAAAAATCCATTTTCATCGCCGGCGCCGATCTCAAGACGCTGCTGAAACAAGCGCAGACCGGCGAGCTGCGCACCTTCATTGCCGAGGGACAAAAAACTTTCAACCGGCTTGCCGCGCTGAAACTTCCAACCGTCGCCGCCATTCACGGTGCCTGTGCCGGCGGCGGCTATGAAATCACACTCGCGTGTGATTATCGCGTCGCGTCCAATGATCCGGCGACAAAGATTGGTTTGCCGGAAACGACGCTCGGCCTGGTGCCGGCCTGGGGCGGCGCGACGCGTCTCCCGCGACTGATCGGAGCGGATGCCGCCGCGGAAGTTATCCTCAAGGGAAAACTTTATGGTGCGAACGAAGCGTTGAAAATCGGATTAGTTGACGCGGTCACGTCGCGCGAGCAACTGCTCGAGGCGGCGCGAGAAAAAGTGGGTGGAGGAAAACGAAAGGCTTCGGAGACGAAAAGCGTGATGACCGTCGCTGTGCCCAAGCAGACAGGAAATGGGGCGCCCATGCGCGCCTACGAAATCATTCAGCGCGGCGCAAATTCTTCCGCGGATGAATCACTGGCGATGGAAGTTGATGCGATTAGTGAGTTAGGCGCGACCGACGCAACGCAGAATCTCATCCGCAATTTTTTCCTGGCCGATAAATATCGCAAAGGTTCCGCCAAGGCTGCGCCGGAAAAAATCTCGCACGCGGCCGTTATCGGCGCGGGCCTCATGGGCGCGGGCATCGCGCAATGGCTTAGCTCGCGCGGGGTGTCGGTTATTTTGCGCGACGTCGATGCGGTCGCGATCGACCGCGGGCTGGCCAACATCGACAAGACGTATGGCGACGCGGTCAAACGTGGATTGATGAGCGAGCCGAAAGCGAAGGAAGGCCGCGCGCGCATTATCGCTTCTACCCAACCGATCAACTTGCGCGATGTGCAGATCGTGATTGAAGCGGCTTCGGAAAAATTGGAGATCAAGAAGAAGATTTTTGCGGACCTCGCGGCGCAAACTCCTGCAAACGCAATTCTCGCCACGAACACTTCGGCGCTGGCCATTGATGAGCTGGCGATCAGTACCGGTTCGCCCACGCGCGTCGTCGGCCTGCATTTTTTCAATCCGGTCAGCCGCATGAAATTAATCGAGGTGGTGGTCGGACCGCAGACGTCCGATGAAACGCGCGACCGCGCGCTGGCTTTTGCGCGACAGATCGGAAAGCTGCCGGTGCTGGTGCGTGATTCCCCCGGTTTTCTGGTCAACCGCGTTCTCTTTCCGTATTTGCTCGATGCCGCCGAGATTTTTCAAAGCGGAGTGAGCGCGAAGGAAATCGACGATGCGCTTTTGCAGTGGGGGATGCCGATGGGGCCGCTGCGTTTGATCGACGAAATTGGTGTTGATATCACCATCGACATAGCCAACACGCTGGAGCAGGCCTATGGGGCGCGCGATCGCGCTCCGGAAATTCTGCGGAAGATGCAGGAGGCCAGGATGCTGGGACGCAAATCCGGTAGCGGCTTCTACCAATACGAGGGCAAAGAGCAAACGCCTAACGAGTCGTTAAAGGAATGGCGGCAGGAGTCGGGCGAAAATTTTGCCGCGGAGAATATTACGAATCGTCTGACGTTTCTAATGGTGAACGAAGCAGCCCGCTGTCTCGAAGAAAAAGTCATCGCGACGCCGGAAGATGCGGATTACGGGATGATTCTGGGAACGGGGTTTCCGACTTTCAGGGGCGGGCCGCTGCGCTTCGCGGAAAATTACGGACTAAAAAAAATCGTGGCCGACATGGATGGAATCCACTCTCGCGCCGGCGTAAAATTCGCCCCCTGCGATTTGCTTCGTCAGCACGCCCAGAATGGGACTACGTTTTACGAAGCTTAAGAAGAACTCATGAAGTCACCGCTCGAAGCCCCGGAGAAACAGATCGCCGAAGAGACCAGTGCGAAACCGCAGACGGCTGCGTCCGTCATCGACACATCGAAGATGTCGGCGGGCAAAGCGGCGGCGCTCGATCTGGCGGAAAGTTCGCGCGATCCGCTCGATGAACGCGGCAGTTTCGCGAGTAATCTTTTTATCGGGCGCTACGATTTCGATCGCATCTTTCCGTTTCCGGAGCAGAGCGTCGAAGACAAAGCCGTGGCCGAGGATTTTCTCGCGCAGCTGAAAAATTACCTACGCGAAAATGTCGATGCTGATGAGATCGATCGCACCGGCGAAATCCCGCAGAAGAACATCGATGACCTTTTCGCGATGGGTGCGTTCGCGATCAAAATTCCGAAGCAGTACGGCGGTCTTGGTTTGTCGCAGGTGAATTACGGTCGCGCCGCGATGCTGCTCGGCAGCTGGGATGCGAACCTGACGGCGCTCGTTTCCGCGCATCAATCGATCGGCGTGCCGCAGCCGCTGCTCCTTTTCGGCACCGAAGCGCAAAAGGAAAAATATTTGCCGCGTGTCGCGCGCCACGAAATCTCGGCCTTCGCGCTCACGGAAGCGCACGCCGGTTCCGATCCCGCGACGATGAGTCTCCGCGCCGAACCGACACCTGACGGCTCCGCCTTCCTCCTGAATGGCGAAAAACTTTGGTGCACCAACGGACTTAAGGCTGGTGTCCTCGTCGTGATGGCCCAAACGACGCCGAAGATCGTCAACGGCAAAGAGCGCAAACAGATCACCGCCTTTATCGTCGAGGTCGATAGCCCCGGGCTGGATATGCCGCATCGCTGCCACTTCATGGGACTGCGCGCGCTCTACAACGGCGTCGTCACTTTTAAGGACGTCCGCGTCCCGCGCGAGAACATCATTGCGGGCGAAGGCAAGGGCTTGAAGGTCGCGCTCACGACCTTGAACACCGGCCGCCTAACGATACCGGCGGCGTGCGTCGGGTTGTGCAAACGCCTGCTCGAAATTTCCCGCGTGTGGGCGGCGAAGCGCGTGCAATGGGGCGTGCCGATCGGCCAGCATTATGCAATCGCGGGCAAGATCGCGGAGATGGCGGGGAATGTTTTCGCGATGGAAGCGATCA
>JBDUCP010000178.1:0-2840 GCA_040003405.1 Verrucomicrobiota bacterium | reverse complement strand
TCGCCAGCGTAAGGTCGTGCCCGACGGCAGCCGACTTGTCGTGACACTGCGCGCAGTCCTGCGCGATCGTCGCGTGATTACTCGATATTTTTCCGGCGTTAAAAAAATCCTCGCGCCCGTATTTTTGAAAAAGGAAAATTCCCTCGATGCCACCGACGATGGCGACGAAGGTGGCGCAGAAGCGCGCGACGCGCCACGGATGCTTTCGTTTGTAATAGCCGAGATTGCCTTTGTAGCGCTCGGCGATCTGTTTTTGGGTTCGTCCGGGCGTGGCCATGATCGGCGCTCAATAATAAAAAAGTGTCACGTAGGCGTGCCAGATCGTGAGCATCAGCAGCAAAAACGAAAACGGCACATGAACGATGAGCCAGCCGTGGAGCCAATGCTGCAGGCGCGTCTGCAGATCGAGCAACCGCCGCTCGTCGCACCACGCCTGGATCTCTTCGACGCGGCTGCGATACGTTTCCGACACACGCAATTTCACGAAGCGAAAAGTGTCGTCGGAAAAACGCGGATTGTTCATGCGAAATCTTTCGCCGCGCCGCGCTCCGAGATACGGAAGAATTTGGCGCTCGATGAATTCTACGAGCGCGGCTTCCGAAACTGGATCTGCTTGCGGCGCGACTTTCGGGGGCGTAGCGACCGGTTTCGCGACCATGGGAGCGAGGGGCGCCGGTGTGGGTTTTGATGTTGGTGCGACGGGCGGCGCGGCAGGAACAGCGGGAGGCTCCGGAGCCGGTTCATTCCCCGCGGGGACGTCCGCACGCGCAACCGGAAGGCCCGGCGGATCGCCCTGAACGCGCGCAGTCGGCGTGCCGATGGTCTCAGTTTTCGGCGCCGCTGCTGCCGCAGCGAGAGTGGCAGCTACCACCGCCGGTGCCGGCGTAACCGACGAAATCGTCTCCGGAACCGCGATCGGTGTCGCGATCGGCGCCGAACCCACAGCTGTTTTTGCGCGCGCTACCGGAGTGCTGATGTCCGCTTTCGTCGAAGCCATCACCGCGGAGCCAGCCGTCACTGCTTTCGTTGCACTGGCCGCTGGCGCGCCGGCGTCCGGTTGTTTTAGCGGCGCCGGCTTGAATGAGTTGCGCATCTTTTCGGCGGCAGCAAAAAGCTGCGCGCGGATATGCGGAATCTGCTCGAACACCGTCTCGGCCGGCAATCGCTCTTTCATCAGCGCCGGCATGAGATGTTGCAGCACGAGTCCGTAAATTCCGCTGATCATCACAACGGCATAGAGCGCCATCAGCAACATCGTCATCGGCCCGCCGAAGCGGAAACCGCTGTGCAAAATGACGAGCGGGATCGTTAGAAACGTGAGCCAGATGTGCGCGCGCAACCAGCGTTGCACGGTGCCGATTCGCCAGAGTGGAATTTTTTTCCGCAGGCTGAGAAGCGCGGCGAAAATGAAAATCGCAAGCGAGATCGCGCCGAAGGCCAGGCCGATTGGCGTGCCGCCGATACTGCGGTGATCGGACGGCGTTTGCACAAAACGTGGCGGTAGCTGCATTCCCGCCGGCAGACGGTCGGGATGGAAATTTCCAACGTAAAGCCAGCAGGCAAACAAAGTCGCGACGACGACAAAAATGAACCAGGGAATGTGTTTTGAATTCGTGATGCGCATCGCTTCAGTGAGGAGCGAAAAAAAACGCGCTCATCAGTGCGTGTGACGAGTTTCGTAACGCCGCGCCGGCGACCACGATTCATTGAGCGACTCATTCTGCGCGAGCAGCGCGTCACCGAAAAATTTTTGTGGATCCACGCGCTTGGCCGCGTCGTGCGGACAGGCGTAAACGCAGCTCGGCACCGATAATTGCGTGCAGAGATCGCAGGTATTTGCCTTGTAGGCCGTCGTTTTTTTCTTCTCGATCTTCACTTTCGGCGGGATGCCCGGCTTGTCCGATTTGATCTCGGTCCTCACTTCCTTGATCACTTCGAGCGGATGCATGTTGATGTTGCCGTACGGGCAGAGCTCCGCGCATTTCCCGCAGCCGATGCACCAGTCCTCGATGATGATCTCGAGATTCTCTTTGCGTCGAATCGAGCCGACCGGGCACTGCGTCATACACAGCGGATCGCGGCAGGAACGGCACGCGGTCGCGACGAGGAAATGATCATAACGCAAACCATCGCGCAGCAAACGCGAGACGCCGTCGTGCGCTTTGGCGCAGGCCTGCACGCACGCATCACAACGCGTGCAATTGTCGAGATCGATGAGGAGAAGATTCTGCGCTTCGAACAAGCCCTGATTCAGAAAATCGTCCAGGCGCAAGCCAGCTGGCAACGCGTGTTCCTTGATCGCCGCCAGGCGCGCCTCCGCCACCGGCTCGAGTTGCGCGCGCACGCCGGGAAATTTTTCGAGCATGAGATTAAATTCGCTCGCGGGAATTTTAACGACATCCACCGCATCGAGCGCGGCGCAGGTGGCGGTGCGTTTGATTGAGCGCAGCAAACCGATCTCGCCGAAATAATCGCCGCGACTCAAATAAGTGCGCACCATTTCACCGCCTGGCATCATTTGCGAGACGCGGACCATGCCGGAGCGGATCAGGTAAAATGCATCCGCCTCCTCGCCTTCTTTACAGATTGCCTGGCTCTGATTGTAGGAAACCAACTCCACTTTTTCTTTGAGATACGCGATGAACTCGTCGCCGACCGACGCGAACAGCGGCACGCTGCGGAGGTGATTCTCGAGCGAGCGCTCGCGATATTTTTTCTCCATCTCCGCTTTGAACGACGTGCCCTTGAACGTCGGGGCCTTTACTTTTGAAGTGGCTTTCGAGGCATCGGAGACCTGGCGATTGCCCACGAGCATGTCGAGAATAACGCGCAGCATTTCC
>JBDUCP010000177.1:0-2848 GCA_040003405.1 Verrucomicrobiota bacterium | reverse complement strand
TCACGCGGCCTACGCGCGGCACATGCACTGATCAGCGCCCAGTCAGCAGATGCGCGATCTGCTGAAGCAGGAGAAAGCTGACGACCAAGCCAGCGCCCACGATCAAGAAGAGAGCGACCAGCACGCCGAAAACAAAAATCCAATCGCTGCGGCTGGAGACGCCGGGCACGGCGATGTGGTTTTTGATGATTTGGTGATTGCGCGAATTCGATTTGAACCAAAACGAAAATGCGTCGCCGATGATCGGCACGATGCCGATAAGCTCATTGACCAGAATATTAACCGACATCCGGGCGAGCAAAATCTTCGGAACGCCGAGACGCGCGGCTTGAATCAAGGCAAAAGCGGAGACGAGGGCGGAACTGGTGTCGCCGAGCCCCGGTAGAAGGCCAAGGATCGGATCGAGCCCAAAGCGAAAGCGCGTACCCGGCACACGAATGAATTCGTCCATGACGAGCGCGAGCAACTTGAAGAGCGGTTCGACCGTCCCGCGCTTTTGTTTTCCTTCCGGCGGAAGGACTTCCCACTCGATGTCTTTGGCGGGCGGCAAACTATCCCGGGATGCCCTTGAGCATCTGTTCGTTCGTCGGGAATTTTTTCACAAAAGTGAGCAGACGCTCAATCGCTTCATTTGGTTTGTGCCCGGCCAGTCCGCGACGGATCATATTAATTTTCTCCAGCTCCCACGTTTGCAGGAGCAATTCTTCGCGGCGCGTGCCGGAAAGGAAGATATCCACCGCGGGATAAATGCGCTGATCGCTAATTTTACGATCGAGCACCATCTCCATGTTTCCCGTGCCTTTGAATTCCTGAAAAATCAGTTCGTCCATGCGGCTGCCCGTATCGATCAACGCCGTGGCCACAATGGTGAGCGAGCCGGCTTCTTCGGTGTTGCGCGCGGCCGAGAAAAGTTTCCTCGGAATCTCCATCGCGCGCGCATCGATGCCGCCGCTCATGGTGCGTCCGCCGCCGCCGGTCGCGTTATTGAAGGCGCGGGCGGTACGCGTAATCGAATCGAGCAGGATGAAGACGTCTTTGCCCGCTTCGACCATGCGCTTGGCGCGTTCGACCGCGAGCTGGGCGATGCGGGTATGGCTTTTGATGTCACTGTCGTTCGAGCTCGCCATGATTTCCGCCTTCGGGCAAGACCGCCGAAAATCGGTCACTTCTTCGGGACGTTCATCGACCAGAAGAATAATGAGCTTCATCTCCGGATGATTTTTCACGACCGCGTCGGCGATATGATGGAGCAAGGTCGTCTTGCCCGTGCGGGGCGGGGCGACGATCAATCCGCGCTGACCCATGCCGAGCGGCGTCATCAAATCCATGATGCGCGTGGTGTAACGGTCCGGGACGGTCTCGAGCGTGATCCGCCGATTTGGATTGATCGTGGTCAACTCTTCAAAGGGCCGGAGGCCCTGATATTTCGGCGGCTCGTCTTCGTTGATGGTGAGCAGGCGGGTCAACTGCGGGCCGCGATTTCCGCGGCGGGTCTCGCCGTGGATCCACATTCCATCGCGTAAGGCAAAGCGGCGGACGATTTCCGGCGTGACAAAAATGTCCTGCGGCGTCTGCACAAAATTGCGTTTGGAATCGCGCAGGAAGCCGAAGCCTTTGCCCGAAATTTCGATAACGCCGTCGCCGAACTCCGGTTCGCGATCGATCTCGCCGTTAGTCGGGAAGCTTTGATCGCCCTCGGCTGCGGCCCGGCTTTCCTCCGCCTGAGTCGCGCTGGAATTTTCATCAACGGGATTCTCGCGCTCGCGCCCACGAAATCCTCCGCGACGGCGCGGAAATCTCCGGCGTGGACGATGCGCTCGGTCCGGCGTCGCTTCAGTCGATGGCGGCGGTGCCGGTTGGTTTTCGGTTTCTTCGCTCATAGCAATATAAAGTACGGGAATTCGCCGCATGAGCGGCGGCCTGCCCTATCAGGCGGCAGCTCTTCAGGCCGGCAATTTCGCCAGCAATTCGTCGGGAATATCTAAATTCGAATAGACGTTTTGCACGTCATCGTCGTCTTCGAGACTGTCGCACAAGCGCAAGATCTGCAGGGCGACGGCCTCATCGTTGACCGGAACTGTCGTATCGGGGATGAAAGTAAACTTTTGCCCATCGGTGGTGACGCCCGCGTTTTTGAGCGCCTCAGCTACTGCGTAGAGCTGATCGTGGGAAGTGAGGACAACATACCGCTCCTCCTCCGTTGTCAACTCTTCCGCACCGGCTTCTAGCGCCAGCTCGAAAATCCGCTCCTCTACGATCGTCGCGCGCGCTACCGTGATCTGCCCCTTTTTGTGAAACATATAGGAGACGCTGCCGCTCGTCCCGAGGTTGCCGTCATTCTTGCTGAAAATCCGGCGGATTTCCGCCGCGGTGCGATTTTTGTTGTCGGTCGCGGCTTCCACGATCACCGCCACGCCGCCCGGGGCGTAGCCTTCGTAAACGATTTCGTCGAAATGTTGCGCCTCCGCGCCCTCGCCTGTGCCGCGTTTGATCGCGCGCTCGATGTTGTCGTTAGGCATGCTCTGTCCGCGCGCCGACAGAATCGCGCTGCGCAGGCGCGCATTGGCGCCCGGGTCGCCGCCGCCCGTCTTGGCTGCGATGCTGATTTCCTTGGAGAGCTTGCTGAAGAGCGCGCCGCGTTTGACGTCGAGCGCTCCTTTGAAGCGTTTAACTTTGGACCACTTGCTGTGTCCCGACATGAGAATGAAAAATTCTGCTGATGCGAAGTTGCCGGACACACCTGCGTTCGCGAATCGGACCGGAACCGGAGCGCCTCGAAAAAGAATCGTTATCGAGGAGGCAAACTAACCGAACATAGTCAATCGCCTTTGGCCGTTTTTGTCAACCC
>JBDUCP010000056.1:0-9562 GCA_040003405.1 Verrucomicrobiota bacterium | reverse complement strand
GATCGCAGTGTTGATGTAAGCCGTGCCGTCGTAGGCGATGCGGCCTTGCATGCCGGTCGGTAATTCTTTCTGGATTTGCTCCATCTCGACGCGCATGCGTTTGACGACGTCGATCGCGTTAGCGTTTGGCAGAACGAAGATGCCCATGAAGACAGCGCGTTGGCCGGAGAAGCGCACTTCCGAATTATAATCCTCCGCGCCGAGCGCGATGTCCGCGATTTCGCCGAGCCGCACGAGCACGCCTTTGTCTTCGCGCACCACGAGATTTTTGAAATCATCCACGGTGTGCAGGTCAGTGTTAGCTGTGAGGTTCACTTGCACGAGCGCGCCTTTGGTGCTGCCGAGCGCGGCGAGATAATTGTTATTGGCCAACGCGCGTCGCACGGTGGACGGGCTAACATTGAGCGCGGCCATCCGATCCGGTTTCAGCCAGATGCGCATGGCAAAGGTGCGACCGCCGAGAATTTCCGCGCGCTGCACGCCGGCGATCGCGGTGAGCCGCGGCTGGATAATGCGACTGAGATAATCGGTGATCTCGTTGGCCTGTAGAATATCCGACGTGAAACTGAGATAAGCGGACGCGAAACGGGAGTCGGCCGACTCGATGTTGATGACCGGGATTTCGGCTTCGGGCGGAAGGTCGCCGCGCACCTGATTCACCTTCGAACTGATCTCGGAGAGCGCCTTATTTGAATCGTAATTTAATTTTAGGCGCGCGGTAACCTTCGACACGCCCTGCGTACTAGAAGACTGCAAATAATCGATGCCGTCGGCGGCGGCGATGGCGCGTTCGAGCGGCGTGGTAATAAAGCCGCGCACCAGTTCCGCGCTCGCGCCGACGTACGCAGTCGTCACCGTGACCGACGCGATGTCGCTGCGTGGATATTGCCGAACGTTCAGCGATGAAATCGATTGTACGCCCGCGATGATGATAACCAGGCTGACGACGAAGGCCAGCACCGGCCGGCGAATGAAGAGATCCGTAAAGTTCTTCATGCGCTCATGTATTGGCGGGCTTCGGGGCCTCTTCCGGATGCGGCGCGAGCTTGTTATCAATGATTACGCTCGTGCCATTGCGCAGCTTAAAGACTCCGAGACTTACCACCTGCTCGCCTTCCTTTAGCCCTTTCGTCACCGCCACAAAATCGCCGCGCTTTTCCCCGGTCCGGATGATCTGCTCACGCAAGGTCAACGCCTCTTTCCCGGTTTTTTCGTCCTTCTTATTTTCGATCACAAAAACGGAATCGCCATACGGCGCCGAGGAAACAGCCGTCATCGGGACGAAAAGAACGGGACGTTGTTCGGGCAACAATACTCTCACCCGCGCAAACATTCCGCCGCGCAATTTCCCGTCCGCGTTATCGAGCGTCGCCTGTAACGAAACGTTGCGCGTGACTTCGTCTACGACTGAGTTCACCGCGGTCAGCTTGCCCTCAAATTCGTGGTCTGGAATCGCGTCCGTCGTCACCTTTACCGGCAACCCTTCTTTCAAATCGCCGATCTGCTGCTGCGGCATCGAGAAATCGACATACACGCGGTCGAGTCCTTGCAACGAAACGAGCGGATCGCCCGACTTCACCATCTGCCCCGGATTGACCGCGCGAATGCCCGCGATCCCATCGAAGGGCGCGCGAATCTGTTTCTTGTCGATGATGGATTGGATGTTATCGAAGGCCGCTTTTTTCTGCGCGAATTTTGATTCGGCCAAATCGAGTTCCGCTTTGGAAATGACTTTGCGCCTGGCGAGATCCTGCGCGCGCTCGAGATCGTGTTGCGCGAGTTCGGCCTCCGCCTTGGCCGAGCGTAACTGCGCTTCCTCGGCCGCAGCGTCGAGCTTGACCAACACCTGATCTTTTTTCACAAGCGTGCCGGATTGAAATCCAATCTCCCTCACGGTGCCGGCTAATTCCGCGCCGAGCATCGCGCCTTGCACTGGCGAGATGGAACCGACAGCGGTCAGCTCCGGCGCCCAATTCGCCTTCTGCACCGTCGCGCTGGTTACCGTCATCGGGGGCATGACCATTTTTTTACCGGCCGAGACCATGGAAAATATTTGCAGCGCCTTGATCCCGGCGATGACTAGAAAAATAGCGACGAGGCCGAGCACCACCTTGAAGATGGGACCGCGGGACCGTTGGCGCGGTGATTTCATCGGCGTTGGGGTTGTGGGTTTACGCGAAAGCAGGTTCGTTTGCATGGGTAAAAAGTAATCGCCAGAGATTGCGCATGACGGCGAGTTGGCGCTTGCGGCGCTCGGCCGGGGTTATATTAATATTCTCGATCGCGTCTCGCATCAACGCGCCGCGAGCGGTGTCAAAAATGAGCTGCGCGATCTGCTGCGGCTTCATCCCGGCGGGCGCATCGCGCATCTCCGGGGATTGCGCGATCAACTCGGCCACACCGGTGGCTGAGGTATTCAGAACATCGCGCACGAGCTGCGCGATGAGCGGATTGCGCGAGCCCTCGGCGTAGAGATTCACGACAAATGCAGATTGAAGTTGGCGTTCGCCGGCACAACAATGGGCCGTAAAAAAAATCTCGAGCGCGTCAAGCAACGTCGGTGCCTGGCGTGCCGACTCCAGCAAGGTGTGGATCTCACGTTTGTGCCCATCCGCCATCGCAGAGATCACGGCGTTCTTGCTTTCGAAGTAACGATAAATGAGGCCGACGCTGATGCCGGCCTCCGCGCTAATGTCATGCATGCTGGTCTGATGAAATCCGCGCTTGGCAAAGCAGACCATCGCCGCGCTGAGAATCTGGCTGCGGCGATCCGCGGTGTTGTCTGTGGTCAGTTGGGCCATGGAGCGATAAAATGAATGAACGTTCATTCATGTCAAGTCGCCGGCGATTCCCCTTGGGCTTTTTCGCGGCGCACCGTAGAGCAATTCCATGGCTCGGCTTGACGCAGGCGGCTTGGATCCGCGGAAGCTAAAGGATTTTCCGGTCTCCCGCCGCTATCTCATCGGCGTCTCGGGCGGGCGCGATTCCATCGCACTCCTGCACGCGTTGAGCGAGCTCGGTTACGGACGCCTCGTGGTCTGCCATCTCAATCATCAACTTCGCGGACGAGCGAGCGGCGCCGACGCGCGGTTTGTGCAAAGATTTGCGGCCGGATATGACGTCGAACTGGTCGTCGAATCGATCGACGTGCGCGCACTCGCCGCGACAAAAAAAATGTCGGTGGAAACGGCTGCGCGCCACGCGCGGTATTCGTTCTTCGCGCGCATCGCGAAGCGAAAACGCTGCCGCACCGTCTTTCTCGCCCATCACGCCGACGATCTGGCGGAGACGCTCCTGATCAATTTGTTCCGGGGCGCCGGGGGCGCTGGACTCAGCGGCATGCGCGAAATCGCGACGCGTCGTATTGATGGAGTGGAATTGACGATCGTGCGTCCATTCCTTGATGTCTGGCGCTCGGAGATTGACGAGTATGTGCGGAGACATCGACTGAAATTTCGCGAAGACGCATCGAACCAGGACCTCACTCCACTGCGCAATCGTGTCCGGCATCGCATCATTCCGTACATCGAAAAACAGTTTGGCCGCAAGGTGCGCCCAAGCCTGTGGCGCGCCGCTGCCATCGCGGCGGACGAGAGGGAATGGATGGACGAATGCGTGCAGCGCGAGCAACCGGAAGCGGAGCAATTGGATGCCGGCAAACTTCGCGTGCAGCCGCGTGCGCTCCAGCGCCGCATCATTCAGAAATGGCTGCAGTTTCACGCCGTGGAAAATTTGGATTTCGAATTGATCGAGCGCGTGCGAGCGCTGCTCGATCCGACTCTGCGACCGGCGCGAACTAATCTGCCCCGAGGCCGGTACGTCCGGCGTCGCGCCCAGAAAATTTTTATCGAATGAATGCCTCGCCATGAACACCACTTCGTACTGGCTCGACACCGACCGGGTACGAACGTTCCCCGCCGAAACGCCGTTGGCTAGTGTGTAGCCGCCACCGCTGCAAGTAATCCGTGTTTCATCCGTGTTTATCTGTGGCTAAATTCCCCTCTGCATGAATTCGCCTACCCGCGTTCGCTTCGCTCCATCGCCGACTGGATACCTGCACATCGGCGGAGCGCGCACGGCTCTCTTCAACTGGCTTTACGCAAGACACACGGGCGGCACCTTCGTTTTGCGCATCGAGGATACTGACAAGGCGCGTAACACGACAGAAGCAACCCAGGCGATCTATGGCGGACTCCAATGGCTCGGGCTCGATTGGAATGAAGGTCCTTACTTCCAAAGCGAGCGGGAAGCGACCTATCAATCCTATTTAATGAAGCTTCGGGCAGTCGATCGCGTTTACGAGGATGCTGGTTCAGTTCGTTTCCGGTTCGCGCGCGAAAAGGTCCAGGTGGACGACGCGGTCTGCGGCCAGATCGACTTCGACATGACGAGCGCCGAGAATAATCCCGACATGACGATCCGGCGTCCCGATGGGTCTTGGATCTTCCATTTCGTCAATGTGGTGGATGATATTGAGATGAAGATCTCGCACGTGATTCGCGGCGAAGATCATCTTTCGAATACACCTAAACATATCCAGCTTTACCGGGCCTTGGGGGCAACGGCGCCCCGCTTCGCCCACATTCCACTTATCCTTAATAAGGACGGCTCGAAGATGAGCAAACGTGATCAGGGAGCGAGTCTCAATAGCTACATCCAAGAGGGCTACCTGCCGGAAGCCGTGCGCAACTACCTCTGCCTGCTAGGATGGTCGCCCAAGGACAACCGGGAGAAGCTCGACATCGAAGAAATAGTTACTCTATTTGACCTGGACAAGCTTAATCGCAAGAACGCAGCCTTTGATCTCGATAAATGCCGATGGCTTAATGGCGAATACATGCGCGACTTGGGCGATGAGCGCTTTCGCCAACTAGGTCGAGAAGCCTTACAAAAGGCTGGTATTGACCTATCGAGGTTTTCGACTGTCTATATCGACGCAGCACTTGACACTTGCAAAGGCAAAGTCCGAGTGGTGGACGAGTTACCAGTCTATGCCGGCTTTTATTTTACCGATGAGATTAACTACAGCGCGGAAGGTAGGGACAAATATTTTGTGGCGGAGAACAAGCCGCATTTTCTGGCTTTGCGTCAAGCATTCGCCGGCTTGGATACCTTCGATCCCATAGCTCTGGAGAAAAGCTTGAAGGAGACTGCAACCGCATTAGGTGTCAAAGCAGGTGTCTTAGTTCATCCGACACGTCTAGCGGTCACCGGCAGTAATGCCGGCCCAAGCCTCTACCATTTGCTTGACCTTCTGGGAAAGGAAAAAGTCCTGGCAAGGATGGCGCGCGCGTTTTTACTTTTCGGATAGCTCGACGATGCCGGTCCAATTTTCGACGGCACCGTCCGCTTGCAGCTTCTCGATTTTCCTGAGGTAGAACTCCGCCGGACCGTCAGAGCCGCCGCGTAATTGCCGCGTCTCGTTCATTAAGGTGCGCGCTTTTTCGAAGTCGCCTGAACGAAAGACGGACAGACCTTCTTCAAATGGCTTGATCCAGGTGCGTTCGTTGGATAACTGCTCGTCACGGCAGAGTAGCTCATGAATGACAACGGCTTGTGTCTTCCCAGCCACGCGAAATTCTCCCAGTCGGCGGGTGATAAATTTGTCGCCTACCTGCGCCCTGACTGCATCGGAGATCAAAACCTGGGTGCTTAGGTATTTGTTGAGTGACTCAAGACGTGAAGCGAAATTAACGGCGTCGCCGATCATGGTATAATCGAAGCGATAGGACGAGCCAAGGTTGCCGGCGAGCACCTTGCCGCTATGCACGCCGATACGGGTGCGTAGCTTTTTACCATGGACGTCCAGCTCTGCCAGGCAGCGCAGGTCGCAGGCCGCCTCGACTCCGCGAGTCGCATGAGCCGGCTCATCTACCGGTGCGCCCCAGGCCGCGATAACTGCATCGCCGACATACTTAAGGATAGTGCCCTTATTCTCCAGGATACACCGAGTGGTTTGCTCGAAGTAAGCAATCAAGAGTTGGGATACCTCAGTCGGATCGAGTTTCTCGGAAATGCTAGTGAAGCTCTCCAAATCAGTGAACAGAACAGTGGCTTCGACTATTTTGCCGCCTGGCTTTAAGTCGAAGTCAGATTCAGCAATCTTATCAGCCATGTGCGGCGACAAGTAGAAGCCAAAGGCGCTCCGCAACTCTTTGCGGCGCCGTGATTCCAAGACGTATTGCGCGCCCACCGACCAGGCTAATCCCAAAGGAATTTGTACCGCTGCTGGGGTAAGCCAATCAAACCAGATGCGTTGCTGCCAGGCAAGCCAACAAGCGGAGCAAGCTATAACGACAAAAGCAGCAAATGCGACGAGGACAGCATAGACGGGGCGCACCGCGGCCAGAGCGCCCGCGAGCAAAGCTACTAAGACAATAAGAATGGTTTCCCAAGCTATAGGCAGCCGAGTAAGCCAATCACCGTGCAGCAAATTAAGTAGAACGGTGGCATGAATTTCCACTCCGGGAGTAAAGGCGTGATGTGATCTGGAATAAGGCGTGGCAAACTCGTCCCTCTCCGAGCCCACCCGACCGGCGGCGGAGCGGCCACCTATCATAACAATCTTGTTAGTGAAGTAACCGGGTGAGACGCCTTCCGGGTTTAGTGCCTGGGCAAAGTTGACGGACGAAAAAGTTGTGGCCGGTCCGTAGTAGTTAATCCAGCGCGGAGTAGTTGTTTGGCGGGCATTATGAGTAACTGGCGCGTCCAGGATTTCAGCGGCCTTCCAAGTAGAAGCAGGTATCTCAGCGGTGCCGGTGAATATTTGCCGTACGCCGTAATCGGCGTCGAGCGGTCTGAAGGTGAGCAGCCCCCAGCCAGCCGCTGCTTTGCGAAGAAGCTTGGTGGGCGGCAGGATCCGTTCCTGTCTTACACTCGAAGTAGGATCACCGGTATCGAGTAAGGCGCCCAGAACCACTCGGCCATTGCGACGAATGGCATCAGCAAAGGCGGTGTCGTCTCCTTCGTTGGTGGCAGGCGAGTCGAAACCTATATCATAGAAGATGAGTCGTGCGTGATCCTGCGTGAGACGGTCAAGCAATTGGGCGTGAAGGCTGCGACTGAGCGGCTCGTTGAGTGATTGTTGCAGCTGCTTGACCGAATCGTCGTCGAGATAAACCAGGACAGCTTCGCTGGTATCGAGAGAAGAACGCCAGACAAAAGGCAGGTCGTAGCTAAGCCGGGCTAGTGGCTCGGCAAAGGAGTAGTGAAGGCAGGCAAGCCCAAGGAGAAGAGCGAGCAGGCACCCCGCGACGATGGTTAGGACGCGGGTAAGGTGTTTTTTCTTTAGGCGCAGCATCGGGAACTAGGCGGGATGGCTCCTCCCGCAGCCCGAACATGTTTGTCGCACGCGCGATCACCAGGCCAAGTTACTCTTGGACGAATTCTTATTGGTTCGTTACAGGCGTTGGGCGACAAGAGCCGGCGCGATCACCAGGGTGGTTCCGGAGAAACTTAGCTACCTGATCGCACGGGATGCGGATGTCGTGACCGTTGTGGCAAACGATGCAAAGGTTTTGTCCCGAGCCGCCGCCGGAAGAGCCGGGGGGAGGGTTGTTGTTAGTTGAAGCATCTGGAGGAGAATTCTCATCGCCTCCACCGCCCCCACCACCATTTTCGCAATTGCTTCCCGGAGGAGGAAGGTTCCCCAGGATATCGCGACACTCCGGCGCCAGGGTCAGCCCGATTTCGCTAATTTGCGCCGCTTGATCGGGAGCGGCGGCAATAGCACCGCCGACGATTCCGCCAATCAGCTTGCAGTCATGCGGCCGGCCCAGGGAAACGATGGCTTGCCGAACAATCTCCGTCGCCCATGTGGGGTGGGTATGGATGGCGCTCTTCACGATCTCCGGCGAAAATTCTCGCCATCGCTTGACCGTCTCGCCGATCGCGGCCAACAGCTCGGACTGGGTCGCCTTGGTTACAATCCTACCAAATGGCAGCTTCATTTCGATCAGGAGATGCCAAGGCGCGGAGTCGGTCTCTTCGCAATTGACGGCAATGGGGTATTCCTCCGGGACAGAACGGGAACCAGGTTCTGTGTGCGATAGTTGGCCACGCCCCAGGGTGGTAGTGCCGGCCGAGTTGGAAAGCTCGAACCGGCCATCGAGCATGGTGACGGTTGTCTTCCCGGTCGCGGCAACCGACAGCAGGAATTCTGTGCCTCGGATAGCTCCGTTAGCCGCGGGCGTTGCGAAGCCCATGTCATGTGTTGTCCCGCGACTGAAAAAATAAAGCGCACCCTGTTTTACATCGAAGGTGCTCTTTCCGCCCGCTTGTCTTGGCGGAAGGATTTCGATCGTCGCCAGCTCATCCACGCGCAGAACGCTTGCATCGCTTAAGCGGGCCGACGCACGACTATCTTCACCGGTGCGGAGACGATCGCGGGTATAAAGGCGCTGGCCCACGCTGGCAGGCGACCACGCGGTATCGGGCTTCGCGACGTCGACGACATTAATCTTGGAAAGGAATGTCGCCGAAGCGGAACCCTCGGTTTGAGCGATGGCATTCGAGAGGACAAGACTGCTAATGAAGAGGGCGGCGGCGATTGATTTGCGCAACATGGCGTAGTGCTACCAACTAACCCTCTGGGCAGCAAGCAAAAACGGTTAGGTTCGGACACGCCGCGGAAAAAGCTGCCGGGTGTCGAAATCATCGCACCTCAATGGTGGACACGCAGCGGCGCTCGAAAAGCGGGCCACGCTCATTTACGCTGGTAAAAAAAAGCAAAATGGCCTATGAATTTGCCGACCAATCGTGCATCTTTCCCGCTCCTGAATTCTAGCAATGGAACAAACTTCTCTTCCACCCGAAACGATTTCAAATGGATCGCCTCCGTCCGTTCCGACAGCGGACCGCGCGGATCTTCGTCCGGAAAATATTAACGACGCTGTCATCCGTCTCGCGGGAAATTCGCAGGACGGCATTCAAAGTGCCGGCGCTTTTCTCGCGCGCCTCGCCGGCCGCAGCGCCCAGGACGTCATGACCTACATGACGATTCCCGCGACGATCTCGGGCGGCCCGTCCATTTTCCAGGTGCGCATGGGCACGGGCGAAGTTCTTTCCGCCGGCGACGAAGCCGATTTCCTCGTCGCGTTTTATCAACACAGTTATCAGGACCACATCGATTTCCTGAAAGAAGGCGGCGTCCTTCTTTACGATTCCGACAACGTCGAGCCGAACCTCGACGACAAACGTTTCGTTTACGTCGGCGTGCCCATCACCGGCCTCACGGTCGAAGCGCTCGGCGGCACGGCGAAGGACAAAGGCAAAAACATTTTCATCCTCGGGTTGATCGCCAAGATTTTTCATCTCGATACCGAGAAATTGGCGACCCTGATCAAAGAAAAATTCGCGGGCAAAGATGAGAGCATCGTCAACACCGCCATCATGGCGTTCACAGCCGGCTACGCTTATCCCGTCGGCAACGTCCTGACGAAGCAGTATCAATTCGAGCACGTCGAAAAAAAACCGGGCGCGCCCGCGCAGATCACGATGGATGGCAACCAGGCGCTCGCCTACGGCTTGATCGCCGGCGGTGTGCGCTACGGCGCGGGTTATC
>JBDUCP010000176.1:0-2861 GCA_040003405.1 Verrucomicrobiota bacterium | reverse complement strand
CCATCGCGATCGAGCAGGCGAACCCGGTGAAAAGTTCGCGCTCGACCATCGGCACCATGACCGAGATCAACGACTACCTGAAGTTGCTGATGCCACGAATCGCGCGCGCGTTTTGCCCAGGTTGCGGCCGGGAGATTCGCCCGGAAACCGCGCAATCCATCGCCGATTACGTGCTACGGGAATTCTCCGGCAAGAATGTCCTGCTCACGTTCTGGGTCGGCGTGCCCGCGAAAACGCCGCCGCGCGAGTTTTTCGATTTCATTCAGCAGCAAGGCTACCTGCGAGTCTGGATCGAAAACGAAATCATCCGCGTTGATTCCGACAAGAAGATCAAGCGCCTCGGCGCACGGGTGCAGGTGATTCAGGACCGCATCGCCATTTCCGAAACGAATGGCGCCCGTTTGGTAGAGGCGATCGAAACGGCGCTGCGCTTTGGCAAGGACCGCATCAACATTATCGCGCTTGAAGAAAAGAACGAGCATCCTTTCTCCACCGGCTGGCATTGCGCGCATTGTGATCTCGATATTCGTCCGCCCACTCCGGGTCTTTTCAGCTTCAACAATCCGTTAGGCGCGTGCCCGGAATGTCGCGGCTTCGGGCGCACCATCGCCATCGATTTGAACAAAGCGATTCCGGATCGCGCGCTGAGCATCGCGCAAGGCGCGGTGCGCGTATTTCGCGGCGAAGAAATGGGCGAATCGCAGCGCGATCTCATGCGCGGCTGCGCCCGCGAGGAAATCAATGTCCACACGCCGTTCGAAGAACTGCCGAAATCGGATCAGGATTTCGTCATTAATGGTGAAGCGCGCGATGAAGATACCGACGTCGAAGAGCTCGCGGAAAACGATCGCTGGTACGGCGTGCGCGGGTTTTTTAAATGGCTTGAGAGCAAGACCTACAAAATGCATGTGCGCGTGCTCCTCAGCCGCTATCGCGCGTATGTGATTTGCCCGGCGTGTGAGGGCGGACGCTATCAGGCGGGGACGCTAAATTATCGAATTGTTTCGCCCGTGAACGGCAGCGCCCGCGAGATCGCGCGCACCTTGCCAGAGCTCGCTCAACTTTCGATTGATGACGCACGGAAACTGTTTGCGAATCTAGCCCTCTCGCCTAACGACTCCACCGCGGCGATGCTGCGAGATGAGATCGTCACGCGCTTCCGTTATCTGTGCGAAGTCGGGCTTGGCTATCTCACGCTCGATCGCTCTACGCGCACACTCAGCGGTGGCGAAGTCCAACGCGTCAACCTAACGACCTGTCTCGGCGCGTCGCTTGTGAACACGCTCTTCGTCATGGACGAGCCGAGCATCGGCCTGCATCCGCGCGATGTCGGTCGGCTGGTGGAAGTGATGCACGACCTGCGCGACAAGGGCAACACCCTCCTGGTGGTCGAGCATGAGGAACAAATCATTCGCGCTGCTGACAACTTGATCGACATCGGCCCGGGTCGCGGCGAACAGGGCGGCGAGCTTGTGTTCAGCGGAGCGCTGGAGGATTTTGTCTCGGGTAGGGTGGGCGTCTCGCCCGCCGGCGAAGGCGTCTCGCGTTCGCGATCTTCCCGGCGGTCACACGAAGAGGAAAGACTGTTTCGGCAAGATGCCGAAACCGGCGGGCGAGACGCCCACCCTACCCGAGAGAATGTCGCGCCTTCACTGACGCGCGAATATCTGGCCGGCGAGCAGAGCATTCCCATTCCCAAATCCCGGCGACAGTCATCGGCAGCGATCAAGATCGCCGGGGCGCGCGAGCACAATCTCAAGAACGTCGATGTCGAAATTCCGCTTGGTATTTTTAGCTGCATCACCGGCGTTTCCGGCTCAGGCAAGTCGACGCTCATTCACGAAGTGCTTTATCGGAATCTGTTGCGCGCAAAAGGACAGCCGAGCGAGCAGGAACCCGGTAAATGCAAATCGGTCACAGGCGCACATCGCATTGGCGATGTGGTGATGGTTGATCAATCAATGCTCGCGCGCACGCCGCGCTCGACGCCGATTCTTTATCTCGGTCTTTACGATCGCGTGCGCGAACTCTTCGCGGCGCAACCGGAAGCGATGGCGCAAGGGCTGACCGCGAGCGCGTTTTCTTTCAACTCTGGCAACGGCCGCTGTGAGCGCTGTGGCGGCACCGGGTTTGAAAAAATCGAGATGCAGTTCCTGAGCGATCTCTATGTGCGTTGCGCCGAATGCGAAGGACGTCGCTTCCAGGCACATGTGTTACGCGTGCGATTGCACGAGAGATCGATCCACGACGTTCTGCAAATGACCGTGAGCGCAGCAATTCAGTTTTTCGCGCAGATCGGCGAAAGAGAAAAGCTCGGCCAGCCGCTCGATGTTTTGGATGAGGTCGGGCTCGGCTATCTGCGGCTCGGTCAACCGTTGAACACGCTTTCCGGCGGCGAATCGCAGCGGCTCAAACTCGTTAGGCATCTCGCGGATGAAACCGTCCGCGCGCGAGGAAACGGCACTGCGCGCGGCAACTTGCTTATCTTCGACGAACCAACGACCGGCCTGCATTTCGATGATGTCGCGATGTTGGTGAAATTATTTCAGCGATTGGTTGCGGCCGGAAATTCTCTGGTCGTCATCGAGCACAATCTTGAAGTCATCAAGTGTGCCGATTGGATTATCGATCTGGGACCGGAAGCAGGCGTTGAAGGCGGGCAACTGGTGGCAGCCGGAACTCCAGAGTCGCTCGCGAAAGTGGCTGCGTCGCATACCGGACGGTATCTGCGTCCCATTCTCTCGGGTAGGGTGGGCGTCTCGCCCGCCGATCGCCGCGTCTCGCAGCGATATTCTTTTGATCTCGACGATGAAGTCTTGGCCTTACGTGCCGCGGAAATTCCGCCCGGCAAGATGCCGGTC
>JBDUCP010000055.1:0-9632 GCA_040003405.1 Verrucomicrobiota bacterium | reverse complement strand
GGGGAGACCCGCCTGAAAATCTCAGAAGGGCGCGATGAGTCGTGATTCCGCATCAGCTTTCTTTAATCAACAACTTGTGAGGTGGTTTGAAGAAACAGGACGTCGCGCTACGCACTTAGCTACAGTTGGGTCTGGGCTGAAGCACTCTTAAACGTTTAACCGATTTTGCCGAACTGGGCTAAAGGCAGCTTCTAGGTCTTCGGTAATCCTAAGGCGATCACGCCGGTATCGGGGGAGGTCGGCGCTGTCTTTTAGGCTTTCGTCTTTTCATTGGGAACCGAGGTTCAGCTCCTGCACTGCCCGCACAACTTCATCCACTGTCCAGCCGTTGCCGCGCCAGAGTCTGGCGACTTTGCCGTCCGGGGAGATCAGCGCAGTCGTTAGGCCGTGGCTGATCGTGCCGCCTTCCGTCTGCCGATAAACAGCAAACTCTTTCGTCAGCGCGTCGATTTGGGCGGGCTCGCCGGTCGCGAAGGTCCAGATATTCGGATCGGCGCCTTCCTGCTCGCGGTATTGCTTCAACACCGCGGGCGTATCGAATTGCGGGTCGATGGTGATGCTAAGGAGTCGCGTTTCTGCGGTCGAACCGCTGGCACTCTTTATCGTGCTTTGCAGCTCCGCGAACTTCTTCGACATGAGCGGGCAGAAGTTAGGCATTGGACAACGGGTGAAGATGAACGTCACAACGGTCGGATGACCACGCAGGGTCTCCACCGTGATCTTCTCATTTAATTCATTCGTTAGGCAAAATGTCGGAAACGGGTCGCCTTCTTTCAGTTTTTGCTGCCCTTCGTTCGTGCTCACAGGCAGCGACGTGGCTGCTGCTTTCGGCAGACGACTTCGGTCGGGCGTCTCAGCGATATCGAGTTGGCGCGGCGCGGTAACCGGTCGGCGATTGACCAACGAGCTTGCGAAAGACTCGATTGAAATGTGTCAGCGATTGGAAACCGACTTCGTAGGCGACTTCGCTGACGCGCCGGTTTGGATCGAGCAGTAACGTCTTGGCTTTTTCAATGCGGACGCGCGCGAGGTAGTCGGTGAAGGTCAGGCCCGTTGTGCGCTTAAACAACTTGCAAAAATAAAATGTGCTCGTGTTTACGGCTTTGGCGACGGTGGCAAGACAGAGCGCGCCATCTTGATTCTGGGCAATGAACTGTTTCGCGCGGCTCACGCTCGCTGGCTCGGCCGCAGAACTTTCGACCGCGATTTGATTGCTCAAGATCGACAAATGCGTTCCGAAAATCTCCAGTAGCCGAAGCATTGAGCGATACTGTTTCTTCGTGAGCACTTTGGTGTGAAAATAAGCGTCGCGCGCTTTGCCAAGATCGACATTAACTCCCCAATCGACCAGTTTCCTCGCCGCCTGGTCGAACCGAAATTTAGTCGGCTGCTTCAGAAGTACCTGACCGGTTTGTAAAAAGCCAATGAGCTGATCGCCGACTCGGATCGGAACTGCGCTGTCGGACAGCCCGGCAAAACATGTGACCGTGCGCGAGCGGTCGCCCGCTTTCTCGGTGAGTTTGCGCTGGACTTCGAGACAAGCAGCGCAGGCACGGTTCGACCGCGCCATTAACTCGCAAAACGGATTTTCGTTCGGGACACCGTGCAGCGCCGGCTGCCAGTGTTCGATGCCTCGCAACGCCAGCGGCATTGCGGTTGCCGCAGAAAATGCGCGCGCGTAATCGCGATAGATCGCCGACCGTGTCAGCTTTTCGACCAGCTTCCTATTAGTAAGCTTCACGGAGCGCAACGATAGACGTTTGCGCGGTGAAGTCGAAAATCTTCCGTTGCCTAGGCTTCTCGCAAGCAGCCCGCGATGATCACGACATACAAGGCGACCATCAATGCCACGCCCAATACAATCAGATATTCCATTTCTTTTACCTCCTTAATATTCCTCTGCAAAAAACGCACACTCTCGTTTACCAGCCGCACCCGCGCGCTCGCGGAAACCCGTGCAGTCATGGCCCCATACGTCGCACTGGCGAACCCGCGCTTCGGGTGGCCGAGTAAGTTTGCCAATTGCCGTTCTCAAGCGCTCGATCGAGACAGGTTTGCCAAAGCACTCCCGCGCTCCATGCGCGAGCGCGACAGGCTCCAGGTGAGCTTCTTCGAGGCTTGAGATTACAATCACCGGCGGCGCCGGGCCCCACGCATCGAGTGCTTCCAACACCGCCATGCCATGTATCCCCGGATCGACATCGAGCACGACGACATCGACATCCTCAAAGCCGGTTTGGATCAGCTGGAAAAGATCGTGCGACGTGTGGGCGAACCGCACGTCGCGGTTTGCTAGACTTGCGGCTTCCAGTACGGAACTGGCGGTATCCGCGTCTGCATCAATCAATAAAACAACATTTCGTTTCATAATCGCTCCTCATTTGCGATGCAGACTAAAGCGACGCCGAAAAAAGCGCTGCCCGCCGTTTGGCTTTTTCTTCACAGAAATTGTCCAGATGACCGGCGGCCGCTGCGGATTTTCCTAGTGAGCAAGAAATGACAAGCGTTTCGCAAGGCGCGGTTAGAGCTGTTTCGCGCCGCGGATAGTCTCATAAGCATGAGCACAAACATTCTAGAACCGCCGGTGCCTGCCGGTTCAGCCAGGTCTACCGATTCTCCGACTCAATCTTTCCCAAAAGATCGACTGCGTATTCGGACCATCCTTGTGCCGCTCGATTTCTCTCGACGATCCCTAAAGGCGATCGAGTACGCATTATCGCTGGTCGATCGTTTCGGCGCGAAACTGCACTTCGTTCACGTTTTCGATCATCATTCGCCTCCGCCAGGTTTCGCCACGGATGCGCACAAGGTGGAAATGGGTCGCCGCGCAAAACTGCGTCTTCAGGATATCGCAGGGAAATACGCGGCTGACTTACCTCCAGAAAACTTACACGCCATAAAGGGGAACGACTCCGACGAAATTTGCGAATTGGCGAGGGAGCTTGAGGCGGACCTCATCGTCGCCACGACCCATGGTCACACGGGACTCAAACACCTATTTCTTGGCAGCACGGCCGAGCGACTGGTGCAACACGCACCCTGCCCGATTCTGGTTGTGCGCGAACGCGAACGCGATTTCCTACGCGCAAATGGGCGTGCAACCTCGCAAGCCTCAATCCAGTTGAAGAAAATTCTCGTCCCGGTCGATTTTTTCGAGTCGTCCAAGGCCGGCCTCGAGTATGCCCTTCGTTTCGCACGAGTATGGGGCGCGGAACTCGTCCTGCTAAACTGTGTGCCCTTGCCACTCCCGGTCTACGGAGAATATGGCGGGCGCGCTCTTCCGGTGATGGATACCTATGCGCAGGACACAGCGAAAGAAGCGATTCAGAAACTGGTGGGAGAAATGCAATTACGAGGCTTCTCTGCAGCCGGCACAACTAAAGTGGGCGCGCCCGCGGAAACAATCTGCGACTACGCGCATGAGCACGATGTGGATCTCATCATTGCTTCCACTCAAGGCAGCACTGGCCTCAAACACGCGTTCGTGGGAAGCACGGCCGAACACATTGTTCGATACGCACCTTGTCCAGTCTTGGTAGCGCCGAGCCTAGTTAAACAAGATTAGGCAAGCAAATGCCAAGGGACGGAGAGCAGCACCGTCTCAATCGCAGTTTGATGTGGCATGAAGATGATGCCGCCGCCCGCAAATCGGTCCACGCAGGTCGCCCTGCGAAACCGAAATCGTGCCGAGCCGGTGGAAATCTGGAAAGCGCGGAAATTCATTCAAGCGCATTCGGACGAAAAACTTTCGCTAACGAAAGTCGCGAAGTTCGTCAACATCAGTAGCAATCACTTCAGCGAAAGATTCAAAGAGGTGACGGGTGTAAACTTTGTCGATTACCTCGCCCGGACGCGGACCGAAAAAGCGGGCGAGCTCCTGCGGAAATCAGAAATGCGGGTTAGTGAGATCGCGTTCGCGGTTGGCTTTCAATCGTTGTCGCAATTCAATCGCGTTTTCAAAAAGCTTACCGGCAAATCGCCAAGTGAGTATCGCATCGCACATGAAAAGCGCACCCCGATGTCGTTGATCGTTGGATTCAAGCAAAGGCGCACCAGAAATATTTTCCGTAAAAATGCGTAGACGCTGTGGGCCCGGCCCTCACGATCGGCATCAACCTAGCTGCATGAACGCTCTGAATCGATTTACCGACCCAGTTTACTGCATCGTGCGACTGATTGTTGGCTTGGTCTACGCATGTCATGGCGGGCAAAAGCTTCTCGGTTTTCCAGGTGGTGGTCACGGGGTGGACGGGCTCGCATTTATCGCGGGGATCATCGAACTCGTCGGCGGATTTTTGATTGCATTTGGTTTGTTCACGCGCATCGCGGCGTTTTTCGCGAGCGGCGAGATGGCGGTGGCCTACTTCATGTTTTACGCGGGAGCTGTGCCTACCCTGGAGGCGAAATTTTTCCCGATCATGAATGGGGGCGACCTCCCGCTGATCAATTGCTGGGTCTTCTTCTTCGTTATCTTCTACGGCCCGGGACGTTGGAGCATCGATGCGCTTTGGTGCAAAGACAGAAGCAGCGCGGCGTTCATCTGAATGAAATCACGAAATTCCGCTGCCAGTTGTTCGAGGGCACTCGTCGTCTTGGCAGTTTTCTCAATGAGCGGACTGCTACTGGCGCAAAGCAGCTCTGAGTGGAAAGCTCCATCCACCGCGGCCAATCGTCCGAACCCGGTTGCCGGAAACGCCAACGCGACCGCGCTCGGTGCAAAACTTTACGCCGGAAATTGCATGACGTGTCACGGCTCCACCGGAAAGGGCGACGGACCCGGAGCCGCAGCATTAGAAAAGAAGCCGGCCAATTTAGCGGAACACATCCGCTCAGGAGAAACCGATGGTTCGCTGTTCTGGAAAATCTCGGAAGGAAAGTCGCCGATGATTTCGTGGAAGGGATCTCTAACTGAAACGCAGCGATGGGAACTTGTGAATTACATCAAGACTTTTGCCGGGAAATAAATGGCACGCGTCATTCCAGTCATAATGAAGCAGACAGTCGCAGGCGCGTTTGGGGCTCTGATCTGGTCATGCCTTCCCTTCTCGGCCATGGCGCAAGAGGCCGCGGCATCGCCCCCGTCGGGCTCCGATTACGTGTCCCGCGCGGAGTACGACAAGCTCAAAGCGGAACACGAAGCGATGAAGCAAGAGATGGAGGCGCTGAAGACAACAGTTCGACAGATGGCGAACGGCATGGCGCCCCCGGCCCCTGCGGAAGGCCCTGCCCCTGCGACAACGTCGAGCGAGGGGAAACAAGTGGTGAGCACCACAGCATCGCAAGCCGCAACTGACGAATTGCGTCAGGAAGTGGAAACGCTCAAGACCCGAGTGAAAGAAACGTTTCCGGGGACAACAAAGTTTTTGCTCGCGGGGTACGGGACTGCCGGGTTCACCGCTCGTAGCGGCGAAGATCCCTTCTTCACGGTGGCCTTTAATCCCATTTTCCTCTGGAAGCTAACCGACCGGCTTCTGTTTGAAGGGGAGTTGGAAATGGAGTTGGAAGGCGCTGATACCCATCTCGCCCTGGAAATAGCGCAAACGTCCTACCTCCTGAATGATTACATGACCATCGGGGTCGGTAAGTTTCTGAACCCGACAAACTATTTCGTGGAACGGCAGCACATGAACTGGGTGAACAAGCTCCCGGACAAACCGCTCGCCGTTTACGATGGCTTGACGCCCGAGACGGAGGTAGGCGCACAAGTGCGCGGCGTTATTCCCATTGGACCGACTAAACTGGAGTACGCGGCTTTCGCCGCGAACGCGCCCGACCTCATGACAATGCCGGACGACCCGACGGCGTTGGGAACGCTCGAATTCAATAACTTCGACAACCACGGCGGCCACGTTGCCGTCGGTGGCCACGTCGGATTTATTCCGATTCCCCAACTCGAAGTCGGTTACGGAATTCAACGATCACAAGTGGGGCCGCGCGACCATGCGGTGGAGGCGATTCTACAGTCGGCCGATTTCAGTTATGTGCGTGATTCGACGTTGCTCAAAGGTCTGATCAACTTCCGCGCGCAATGGGTTTGGTCGCACGTCGGGCATTTCGTTTACGATCCCGATGGCCGGCAAAGCTTCGGCCCATTCGAGTTTAACAACAATCGCAACGGCGGTTACGTGCAACTCTCCTATCGCCCGACGAAGATCGACAACGACATCATCAAAAACCTTGAAGCGGTCGTGCGTTATGACCGGCTCAATCAGCTCCATACGCCGGTCGGATTTGATGAGGAGCGCTGGTCGTTCGGTCTCGATTACTGGGTGACACCCAGCACGGTCATTAAAGCGTCCTACGAAATTGACAACAAGAACGGTGGGGCTCGGGATCAAAACGCCTTTCTGCTGCAAGTCGCAACCGGATTTTAAAGATGAAAAAGATCACGGCGAAACTCTGCGAATGGATCGGTTTGCCCGGCGCGATCATTCTTGCACTGTTGGCGGCGGCTAGCTGGCTCGTGATTGGTTGCTCGACCGAAAAACAATCAGCTGAAGTCGCTGCCGGAACCACCGCCGCACCGACGGGGAAAGGCGGCGCGGAACTTTGGGCGGAAAACTGCGTGCGCTGTCACAATATCAGATCGCCAAGCAATTACAGCCCGGCGCAATGGGAAGTGGTCATGATGCACATGCGAGTCCGCGCCAATCTCACACCTGAAGAACACAAGAAAATCCTAGAGTTCTTGAAAGCGGGAAGCTAGGGAAGCGAGGTCATGAGTGAGCCACCAAATGAGAGTCGCGAGAAGCTCGAAAGCGAAGTCGCCGCGCATCCGTTTCTTATCGGAATAGGCGAACATCATATTCGATTGCTCGCCGACTGTGCGATGCGCTCCCATTTCCGCGCGGGAGAAGTCGTTTTTCGGGAAGGCGAGACGGCCAACCGCTTTTATCTCATCGAGCACGGAAAGGTAGCCCTTGAATCGTCAACGCTGGGCGAGCCGGTCCGAATCGACGAGATACGCGATGGAGACTTGCTCGGCTGGTCATGGCTTTTCCCACCTTACGCCTGGCATTTCACCGCGCGGGCGTTAGAGGAGACCACCGCAATTTTCTTTTACGGAACGGTCTTGCGCGAATACTGCGAGGAAGATCACTCTCTTGGGTTTGAGCTCTTCAAACGAATGAGTGTGGTTATGCTGCGAAGACTACAAGCTGCGCGCCAAAAGTTAATGAGTGCCCGGCAAACCGGGAATTGAACGAATACTACGCCACGTTCAATCCCTCATACGTTTCCGCCGCAATTTGATCGACCACTGCCTTCGTTTGCCTGTCCGTGGTAGAGTATGTGTCGGTCGAATTTGGCGATGCAGACGGGCCGGCTTGATCGCCCAACGTAAACCGAATGAACCATGCGTTTGTAAAAGAAGAGAGAAACGGTATACGCGCTGTTTTTTTGAAAAGCGTTTTTATCAGAGGGTTTGTATTGAGAACGTTTCTATCTAAGTGGCACTCGACTGGCCTGCTCCGGCATTGATGCCGACAGCTGCTGGCGTTCCGCTTTAACCCTGTCGGTCAGCTGTTTGTTTACCCTGATACGCGCATTTTGAGCCTTGGTCCGTCGGATTTTTTGTTGGAAAATGGCGTCGGCGAGCTTTTCCGCGGTGAGGCGGTGTGAGTAATAGGTTTGCCGCCGAGCGTACGTAATACGAGCAAAGAATCCGCGATCGTGTAGCGACTCGATGAGAGTCCGGATGCGGCGCTCAGAAATCTCAGGTAGGCCAAGGCCTATTTCCTGGTTGAAGACTTGCTTCGATTTAAATCCATGGGCGCGGCGCCGAATTTCATCACGCGTGATTCTCACAGGTCCAGTCGCCGCCCCTATCTTGCTATAGATCGCAGAGAGCACGGCTACCTCCCGAAACGACATGCCTTTGTTGTCGCGAGCCTCAAACACAAAACGAGTCGCGAGCCGCACTTGTACATCCCTTCCATGTTTTAGCTCAAAGGCGCGTTGGTGATTTAGCAACCGCATGTGCCTGGCCAATATTGACGGAGCAGGGCGGATTGTGACCTGCAATTTTTCGGCTCCTATGAAAGCCTGCAGGTAGGGAGCCTTCTTCGGATTTACTTTAGCATCCGGCCCGCTGTGAATCGGAGGGCTGTCGCGCCATGCCAGCCGTTGAGAGTCAGTGAGCGCCCTCCATCTCTTTGTGCCCACCTCGATGCAGCAATAGCTGATTATGCACTCGAGTCGCTCGCGATCCGACTCCTGCAGGTTCAAAGCGCAAAGTGGGAACTGAAAATACGGCTCAGGCATCGATCCCCTCGCCATCTAACGACGCTATTGTCCTAAAATTTTCCGTGCGACGAAACCGATTTAGGAAATGACCGCCACCCCCGCTAGCTCGATCCCCCCCGCCCCCCTCCGCTTCGACTGATCCCTTGATTTCAAATGTTTCGATTACGAGGCGGCATTCCGTAGCGTCACCCGTAGCAACAAAGCCAATCGCTAAGGCAGACCCGCGGAAAACAGATGATTTCTTGTCAGTAGTTAGGCAGACGCGGATTCGGAGCGATCCCGCCCGCGCTGTCCTATTGGAAACTTTTTTCCGGCGACCTAACCGGTTCAGGAGCGTGTTTCCGCCGTGCTCCTTAGAGAATGTGCGTCTATAAGATTTCGACGCGTCTTTTTTAGCGTTGCTATAGGATTTCCCGGCTTCTTTTAGGATCCTCCATTCGGCGGCAGCTTGATCAGCCTTCGAGCACCGCGGTTCTTTAGTGTCGCAACCTTGATTCACGTTGCCGCTTTTCCGTTTGTCTCGTCGTTTCCAGGCACGCGAAACCGAGCGCGCCATTTATTCACGCCACTGGCGGGCACCGCGATCGAGTTTTCCGCCCGGCAAAAGTAGTCACCAAATTTGCCGTCACGGATATCCCTCAGCACCGCGCGCTTATTCAGACACGACCGCGCAGCGATCTCGGCCGGCTTAAAAAGCTGCTCCACGGTCGCCTGGGAACAAATGATCTCTACTAGTTCCGTGCGTGACTTACCGGCAAGCTTCCTTTCGATCTCTTCAGGGCTTTTTCCAGCAAGATTCATTTGTCGCAATGCTCAACGCATTCCGGCGCCAGCTTTACGACATCTCTTAAATCAAAAAACATGCCTGATTCAAGGAGCCTAACAAGCCTTCCCGAATCAGAGGGGTGCACGGCGCGGACGGCAGGCGTGAGCCGCAAATAAATTATTGGAAGTTCCCGAATTAGACCAGAAACGGAGCCAGCGTACTATCTACGGCAGCTGCAATGTCCGGAGACGCGACCTTCATGGCCCGCCAGACCACACCGCTGAGCACCGTTTTTCGTCGCCCTGGATCGGAGAGCCACCGGTTACTACTCAGAAGTACGTGCATACTAATTAGCAAAGCGCGATAATCATACAGAATTGCCCGGCCATCCCTCGAACGGGGTAGTACGGCGGGAAGCGACTTTCGACTTACTCTGAACAGTGATTGCAATGAATCGGAACCAGTAGACATCGCCACTGCGCCGCCGGCAAACAGCCGGTCTAAGCAAAAGCCCCAAGGTGGCTCGGATGGGTTCGCTAGAGAATACAAGGAAGCGGAGCCGAATTCTTGTTCAATCCCACCTAACTGTTGGATGCGCGCTACTCGGCGCTTTTGTTCATAC
>JBDUCP010000054.1:0-9713 GCA_040003405.1 Verrucomicrobiota bacterium | reverse complement strand
CTGCACGGGAACCCTGTCAGTCCCCAACGGCCCAACCCTTAACCTGTACGTCGGACCGGGTGGACAGAAGTATTGGTTCACCCAGACTGCGGGAGGATTAGGTACGGGAACGGCGACACGGGAGCCGTAGCAAAAACTCGCCGGCTGTTTCGACGACGTCGCACGTCTGAACGAACGATGGGTTTGGCGCGTTCCATCCGCGCCAAACGCGATCATTTTACGAGCGCGTCAGGAACGGCCTGTGAGCGCGCGTGGTGGGCAAAACCCTCAGGATTTCGGGACACTTGGAGGCAACGACTCTTTCGCCTCGGCCATCAATGATTCAGGACTTATATACGGGTTGTCTTATACAGACGCACAGACGCGGTTGCGAACGACAACACCGGCGTGCCCACGGTTCATCCCTTCCTGGAAGAATGTTCAGATACGAGACCTCGGAGACCGAACAGATAGTGCGTGACGCGCGGATCACGTCTGTTGTCTCGCGGTAGCGCCTGGGCGTGGGATCATGCGTCTACTTCGGGTCACGCCTGCGCACTTTTCACTCGTTGGTCCAGCTTCCGCCGGAACGGCGCACAGCGCCGAAAGCAAGACTTTGCCTTCTGCGCTTGCGTTTGCCGGAATCATTTCCGATGGTGCAGCGAATGGCCGAAACGCTCGAGCGCCTCGCCCAGCCGGCGACGCCACGCTCTGTTTTTATTTTCCGATTCTGCAGCACCCTGGTCCTGTGGTCGATCGCGTTGGGCATCATTTTCTCCGGATACGAGCTGGGATTTTTTGGCCTCATCGGCTCGCTCGGGCTGCTCTCGCTTTGGGAATTTTACGGCATGCTCGACCACAAGAACCTGCCGAACTTCAAAATCACAGCCATGCTCTGCGGCGGCGTGATGCTGTGCGGCAGCTTCTATTATTTCTCCCGCGTCGGCCCCGGGCACTCCTACGACTTCGAGATGGCGGTGCTGCTGTTCTTTTTGCTCACTGTTTTCGCCCGGCAAATGTTCGAGCGCTTGCGCGACGACGCGCCGCTGCGCACGATGGCCTATACCCTTTTCGGACTGCTTTACGTTCTCTGGCTTTTTAACTTCATCACCAAGATCGTCTATGTGCTGCCGCGCGCTCCCAGCGGCGCAACGACGGGACAGTTCTACGTGCTCTATCTTGTCGCCGTTACAAAATTCAGCGACATGGGTGCGTATCTCACCGGCAGCGTCATCGGACGACATCCGCTCATCCCGCACATCAGCCCCAAGAAAACCTGGGAAGGTTTTGTCGGCGCGTTGGCGTTCTCGCTTCTGGCCAGCTGGGGACTGGTCGCGCTCATGCCCGGTCATCTGTCCGTGCTCACGCCGACGCACGCGGTTGTGCTCGGTTTGCTGTTAGGTTTTGCGGCGGTCATCGGCGACCTGGCCGAATCGATCATCAAACGCAGTACGGGCGTGAAGGATTCGGGGAGCTTGTTACCAGGAATCGGTGGCGCACTTGATTTGGTGGACAGCCTGCTCTTCACCGCGCCGCTCTTGTTTTTCTATCTACGCCTGGTGTTAAGGCTGCCGTGAAACTTCTGACAAAATTCACAGAATGATCAGAATGGAAGATGCGGCAAAAAAATATGATCTATGCGGCCAGGTCATTGGTGCGGCCATGACGGTGCACTCAATCCTCGGGACAGGATTTCTTGAATCGGTTTATCAAAGCGCGTTGATTTGGGAGCTGCGGAAGGGTGGATTCAAAGCCGAAGCGGAGAGGCCTATCAGTGTCCACTATGATGGCCAGATTGTCGGTGCGTTTACAGCCGACCTGCTCGTGAACGGTGCGCTGATTGTCGAGCTTAAGGCGATTCAAGTGCTAGCTAAAGCGCACGAAGTTCAGCTCGTAAACTATCTTGTCGCAACTGGAATCGATGAAGGTCTGCTCCTAAATTTTGGACACCAGCGCTTGGAATTTAAGAAAAAATTCCGCCTTCCAAAATCTGAGCCGGTCTCTTTCTAAATTCATTTTGTTTATTTTGTTCATTCTGTCGAAAAAGTGAAACGGAAACGCGTTGTCGTTCTTGGCGCGACCGGATCGATCGGCGAAAGCACGCTGAAGGTGGCGCGCGATATTCCCGACCGCGTGGAAATCGTCGGCCTCGCGGCCAACACCAATGCGCAGAAACTGGCCGCGCAAGCGAATGCCGTGCGACCCCGCGCGGTATGCCTCGTCGATGAATCGAAATTGGGCGAGCTGCACGATGCGCTCGATTATCGCCCGCAGATTCTCTCGGGCGAAAGCGGATTGATCGAGATCGCCTGTCTCGCTGAAGCGGAAATGGTGCTGGTGGCCATCGTCGGCACGGGCGGATTACGGCCGGCGCTGGCCGCGATCGCCGCGGGCAAGGATCTGGCGGTCGCGAGCAAGGAAATCCTGGTCATGGCTGGCGAGATCGTGATGAAGGCGGCGCAAGAAAAAAGGGTGCACGTCCTGCCCGTGGACAGCGAGCACAACGCGATATTTCAATGTCTCGATGGTCGCGCGTCAGACGTTCGAAGAATAATTTTAACTGCATCAGGCGGTCCATTTCGCAGTCTGCCTAACGACCAGTTCGATTCGATCACGACAGAACAGGCGTTGCGCCATCCGACCTGGAACATGGGGCCGAAAATCACGATTGATTCCGCCACGCTCTTTAACAAAGGCCTTGAAATGATCGAAGCGCGCTGGCTTTTCGGCGTGCCGATGCCGCGCGTGGAGGTAGTGATTCATCCGCAAAGTATTGTCCACTCAATGGTGGAATTCATCGACGGCTCGGTGCTCGCGCAGCTCAGCCATTCGGACATGTGTTTTCCGATCCAGTATGCGGTCACGTGGCCTGACCGCGTGCCCAATTCTCTCCCGCCGCTCGACTTCGGGAAATTGCGGCAACTGGAATTCTTCACCCCGCGCTATGGTGATTTTCCGGCACTGAACCTGGCACGTCATGCGGGCGAAACCGGCGGGACATTGCCGGCGGTTTTGAATGCGAGTAATGAGATCGCCGTGGCCGCTTTTCTAGGCGGCCAAATCAAATTCCCGCGCATCGGCCAGATTGTGCAGGAAGTGATGAATCGGCACAGCTGCATTGCGAAGCCCACGCTCGATGCAATATTGCGGGCCGATCAATGGGCGCGCGACGAAGCGCGCCGCCTCGTCGGCAGCTAAAAATTTCCCGCCATGATTCTGCACATCGCGCGTGTCGCGCTAATCATCATCGAGGTTCTCGTTCTCTTTAATTTGCTCATTGTCGTGCATGAGCTGGGGCACTTTCTCGCGGCCCGCTGGCGCGGTTTGGTCATCGAGAAATTTGGTATTTGGTTCGGGAAACCGCTGTGGAAGAAAACCATCGGGGGAGTGCAATATTCGTTAGGTTCGCTTCCTTTTGGCGGCTTCGTCGCGCTGCCGCAGCTCGCGCCGATGGACATCATTGAAGGCAAAGTGGATGTCGATCGCGCGCAGCTTCCGCGCGCATCCGCGCTCGACAAAATTATCGTCGCGATCGCCGGTCCGCTTTTCAGTATGCTGCTCGCGCTGGCCTTTGCTTGCATCGTCTGGGCCGTCGGGCATCCGGTCGGCGAATCCGATCTCACCACCACAATCGGGTATGTTTTACCCGAGTCGCCCGCGATCAAAGTGGGACTGCAACCGGGCGACAAAATTCTGGCGGTAGATGGACGCCCCGTCTCGCGCTTTCTCGGGATGAATGACAGTGTCAGTTGGGCGGTGATCCGAAGCGAGGGCGCGACGGTGCCGGTTAAGTTCGAACGCAACGGCGTCGTCCAGACCGTCGAGGTGGAACCATACAAATCGGAAACGCGGGGCTGGCGGCGCAAAAGTGTGCGGCAACTGCTCATCCTGCCGGCGCAAACGGCGTTGATCGACCGGGTGGAGCCGAAAGCCCCGGCCGCTGCCGCAGGATTACATCACGGCGATATCGTGCGTGGATTTAACGGAACGCCGATTTTCCATCCGGTAGCATTGCAGGAATACATTCGGCAGCATCCGCAAGATGAACTCGTGTTGCAGGTGGAGCGCGGCGCGGAAAATCTCGACGTGACAGTGCAGCCGACGCTTTTGCCGACCGAGGGCGAAATGAAGCCGCGCATCGGCATACAATGGGACTCCGCCGGTCGCATGAGCGTGGCACACCCCAACCCGCTCGAGCAAGTTTACAACAGCATCACCAGCACGCTGAACACGATCAGCGCCGTCGCGTCGCCGAAGTCGGACGTGAAATTGCAGCACATGAGCGGACCGCTCGGCATCGGGCGCATCTATTATTTACTCTTCGAAAACGAACGCGGCTGGCAGCTCGCGCTCTGGTTCAGCGTGATCCTGAATGTGAACCTGGCCATCCTAAACATGCTACCCATCCCGGTGCTGGATGGCGGGCACATTACCCTCGCGATTATCGAATCGGTGCGACGCAAACCGGTGAATATGAAAGTGCTCGAATTTGTGCAAACTGCCTGCGCCGTGGTGATCATCGGTTACATGCTCTACGTGACTTTCTTCGATGTACAGGACCTCCCGTTTATCCAGCGGAAACTGGAGCAAATCGAATCGAAGAAGAATACGCCGAAGGATCCGTCACCACCGTAGCGCATGGGTTGCCGACGCAGCGGCGCGTCATTACCTTGCCATGCATGCACGCACGTAAACGGTGAGAAGTTACTGTGAAAATCCGTTGGCTTATGGCCGCCGCGCCACACGCGAGGTGATGATCGGGCACGTCGGTGTAGGCGGATCGAATCCGATTCGCGTTCAATCGATGATTACTTGCGACACGATGGATACGGAAGCGTCCATCGCGCAGACGATGGAGCTGGCAGCCGTAGGCTGCGAAATCGTGCGGATCACAGCGCCGACGGTGAAGGACTCGGCAAACCTGGAGTACATCGTGCGCGGACTGCGCGAGCGCGGCTGCGAGGTGCCAATCGTAGCCGACATCCATTTTAAGCCGGAGGCGGCGATAGAGGCAGCCAAATGGGTGGACAAGGTTCGCATCAACCCCGGGAATTATGCGGACTCGAAGAAGTTTAAGATCATCGAGTATAGCGACGAACAGTACGCGGCGGAGCTGGAGAGAATTCGGGAGCGATTTACGCCACTCGTTAGGCTATGCCAGGAACGTGGCATCGCCATGCGCATCGGCACGAATCACGGCTCGCTTTCCGACCGCATCATGAACCGCTATGGCGACACGCCGCTCGGCATGGTGGAAAGCGCGCTCGAATTCGCCCGTATCGCGCGCAATCTCGATTATCACGCCTTTATTTTCTCGATGAAGTCGAGCAATCCGAAAGTAATGATCAACGCGTATCGCCTGCTGGTGGCGCGTTTGCGCGAAGAGGGAGACGATTGGAACTATCCTATTCATCTCGGCGTAACGGAGGCTGGCGAAGGAGAGGATGCGAGAATCAAGAGCGCGATTGGAATCGGTTCGCTGCTGCAAGATGGCATCGGGGACACCATTCGCGTTTCGCTGACGGAGGACAGCATTCGCGAAATCCCCGTGGCCGAGGCGTTGGTAAAAATGGTCGGGAAGAATGCATCAAGCGCACAACGCCCAGCATCAGAGATTCGCTTGTCCTATGATCCGTTCTCTTATCAAAAGCGCGCGAGCGAGACGATCGAACGCGATGGCGTGCGCTTGGGCGGCGAAGAATTAGTGCGGGTCGTGGTGAGGCAATCAACCTTTGACAAGGTCGCGCACAAACTTGACCGGCTCGGCGATTACCGTCCGGAGGTTGTTTACGAAAAGGCGCAGGTCATCGAAATCGATCCCCGCGATAGCGACGCGGTCCATCGATTGAACGGATCGGCTACTGCCGAGTTTGTAACGGTGCGGGATGACGTCGCATTACCGGTTATCACCGCGTTTCGATTGTTGGCGGCGAAAATCACGCCACGGCATCCGATTTTGCTGAAGGACACGTTCGAATCGGTGCCAACAGGCGACGACTTTCTTTATCGCCTTTTGACCGCCTCGATCTCTATCGGCTCGCTTCTCTGCGACGGCATCGGCGACGCCATTTTGGTGCAAGGCGAAAACGCGCCAGGCCAGACGCTGCGCCTAAGTTACAATATTCTCCAAGCCGCCGGCACTCGAATTTTTAAGACCGATTACGTTGCGTGCCCATCGTGTGGACGAACATTGTTCAATCTCCAGACGACGACCGCCCGCATCAAGGAGGCGACCTCACATTTAAAGGGCGTAAAGATCGCAATTATGGGTTGCATCGTGAACGGCCCCGGCGAAATGGCGGATGCGGACTTCGGGTACGTCGGCGGCGCGCCCGGCAAGGTGAATCTCTATGTCGGTAAAATGGCGGTGAAATTTAATATTCCCGAAGGCGAAGCGGTCGAGCGACTTCAGGACTTGATCCGGGAGCACAACAAGTGGGTGGAACCGGAGGGCGCTGCACCGCTATTAGTGTGACGTTTCGCTGCTTGCTTTGATTTGCTATTTTCGAATATCATCCGGCCAACGTCAGTCTAAAAACAAACTAAGGAATCATTATGAAACACAAACTTGCACTAGCTTTAGCCGCCCTCCTCTGCGGGGGAGCCCTTGCTCCAACGTCTTCGCAAGCGATCGGGATCTCGATCAACCTGGGGGATCGAGGCTACTACAATCACGGGCCATGGTACTACAATAACGGCGTGCGCTGGTATTGGATCCCGGGCCATTGGGCCGTGCGTCACCATCGTCGTGTCTGGGTTCACGGACACTACGCCGGTAGATAGCGTCGGCGGTAGCGGATTCGGTTCTCTCTCTAACGGAGAGGGATAGAAATGCGCCGCACGGAAGGCCGTGCGGCGCATCATTTTATTTTTACCGCTTGCGCCATGACTTCCGTGGCTAGATACAGCCGACTGAAAGCTGATTCGCGCTCGCGCCGATAAAAACAAAAAGGCTCCAGCGGATTTCGCTGGAGCCTCTTGTGAATGTACCAACTACAGATGCAGTCTAGCTTTGAGCGGAACGGCGGCGAAATGCCATCGCACCTAGACCCACAACGGCCACTCCGAGCAAAGCAAAGGTGCTCGGTTCTGGAACGACGGTGAAGCTAAAGTTCGAAGCCGCGATCGGAGCCGTGGTCCCCTGGCTATCGTTGATAACGGAGATTCGTCCACCGACACCGGGTATGCCCGCGACCGTGTTACCAACCGTATAAACCCCCGGGGTAGCACCCGCTAGGATCGACAGAGTGATGTGCGCCACGAAGTATGAGCCACTTGGAAGCCCAGGAGTTGGCGAGTTAAGGGAAAGCAGGGCACCCATGTCAGTGCTGGTCTGCGTTCCGTTCGGATTTCTGTTGATCGGATCCAGTGTCTGCGGATACGCCAGGTTCGACTGTAAGTCTTGGAACGGACTTCCGGTACCACCCGTGAAAGGATCAGTTCCCCTGTCTCGCAGTGTGATCGTAAGGCGAAATCCTGAACCGGCGGATTGATACAGCCAGTAGGAAAGACCTGCCACATCCGCGAGCTGTCCGCCCGCAGTGAAGTTCAGGAATATATCGAAGGTGAAGCTAGTGCCTGGAGCCACGGTGGCCGGTACTCCGGTATAGCTGAAGTTAGCCGTCTGCGCCGAAACGCTGGACGTGAACGCGCAAGCGAGCGCGAGTGCTGCGATGAGTATGGTTTTTTTCATGTATTTGTTTTTGGTTTTGTTGGTACTGGACTCGTTTCTAGTGGACGCGCGATTTCCCGTCAATATTTATTTTCACTTTTTTTGAACTTTTTTTGGGGGCCCCAAAAAGGGCTTCTTCACGGCCTGCCTTCTCCCGGTTGCTTATTGTAAGGAGCAAGTCATATTCCCCCTCCTCAATTTCGAGGACTCCCGCTCGTATGGATAAAATCCGCAACATCGCCATCATTGCGCACGTCGACCACGGCAAGACTACGCTCGTCGATCAACTGCTCCGCCAATCGGGCACGTTTCGCTCCAACCAAAAGGTCGAGGAGCGTGTCATGGACTCGATGGATCTCGAGCGCGAAAAAGGAATCACCATTCGCGCAAAAAACGCGGCGTTCCAATGGAACGGCTATCGCATCAACATCGTCGATACGCCGGGGCACGCCGATTTCGGCGGCGAAGTGGAACGCATCATGAAGATGGTGGATGGCGTGTTGCTGGTGGTCGATGCCCACGATGGCCCGCAGGCGCAGACCCGTTTCGTTTTGCGCAAGGCGCTGGAAAATAACGCCAAGGCCATCGTCGTGATCAATAAGGTCGATCGCGAAAATGCGCGACCGCATAAGGTGCTCGACATGGTGTTCGACTTGTTCGTGGAGTTGAAGGCGAACGACCAGCAACTCGATTTTCCCATTATCTACGCCAGCGCAAAAAATGGTTTCGCCATGCGCGAGTTGCACGAGAACAGCGAGGATATGACGCCGCTGTTTGAAGCGATCGTGAAATATGTGCCTCCACCGACGGTTTCGAACGAGCCGTATCTGCAAATGCTCGTTTCCAACCTGGACTACAGCGATTACCTCGGCCGCATCGCGCTCGGTCGCATCGTGAGCGGACGCGTCGCCATGGGAGATTCCATCGTGTGCATTCATCGCGACGGTCAGCGCGAGCGCGCGAATGTCACCGGTCTTTACACCTTCTCCGGTCTGGGCCAGCTGGAAGTGAAGCACGCAACGGCGGGGGATATTATCGGCCTAACCGGCTTCGAGGACGTTTTCATTGGCGAAACGCTGACGGACCGCGAGGAGCGCACGCCGCTGCAATTCGTCGATATCGATCCGCCGACGATCCGCATGCGCATCCTGGTGAACGACTCCCCCTTCGCCGGGCGCGAAGGAAAATTCGTGACCGCGCGCCACGTGCGCGAACGCCTCATCCGCGAGACGCGCGGGAATGTTTCGCTCCAGGTGAAAGACACGGAGGTGGCCGGTTCCTTCGAGATCAATGCCCGCGGCGAGATGCAGATCGCGATCCTGGTCGAGCAAATGCGGCGCGAAGGTTACGAAGTGATGGTTTCGCGCCCGGAGGTCATTTTCAAGCGCGATGAAAGTGGAACGCTGCTGGAGCCGTTGGAAAATTTATTCGTCGAAGTGCCTAACGAGAACCTGGGCGATGTCCTGCAATCGCTGGCCGCGCGCAAGGGCGAAATCACGAGTATGGACCATCACACCGCGCGGGTTTCAGTCGAGGCGATCATTCCAACACGCGGCCTCATCGGCTTCGAGACCGATCTGGTGAATCTGACGCGCGGTGAGGGATTGATGAGTCATCTGTTCCGCGAGTACGCGCCGTTTAAAGGCGAGATGGAAGGGCGCAATCGCGGCGTGATGGTGTCGATGGAACCGGGCATCAGCACGGCCTACGCATTGAACAATATTCAGGCGCGTGGAAAATTATTCGTCGGTCCGCAGGAAGAAATATACGCCGGCATGATCGTGGGTGAAAACGCGCGCCCGGAAGATTTGCCCGTGAACCCTTGCAAAGCGAAACATCTCACAAATATGCGAAGCCAGGGCGACGGCAAAGGCATTCAGCTCGAAGCGCCCTTACGCATGACGCTGGAGCGCGCCATCGAATACATCAGCGCGGACGAATTTGTCGAAGCGACCCCGAAGTCGCTGCGGCTGCGCAAACGTATCCTCGATCCCACGGCGCGTAAGCGCTCGCAGAACGCGGCCTGAAACGGTTGACAAAAAACGGCAACGACGGTTGAATG